>JBKJLJ010000892.1:0-3387 GCA_046597015.1 Bryobacteraceae bacterium | reverse complement strand
CCTTCGTTCGATTGATTCGTCGCAAGGCAAGGTGGGAACGACTTTTGGGTTGCGGATATGCCCGCGCCGAGTGCTTTAGAGGGGGCGGCGGAAAGGCTCTGCGAAGGCCAGTCTTTTGGGGCTTTTGCGGGTTTGGTTGAGATTGAAGGCCCTATTCAGGCAGGCCGGCCTTCTTGCGAAGTGCTTTGATGCGCGGATCACCGCGGAGCAGTGCGAACTCCGGAAAAGTGAGGGCCCGGCCTACCCGGAAAGGTCCAGCCGCGGCGGCGCGGTCCAGAGCCTCCAAGGTGCGGTCCTTGTCCCCTAAACCGGCAAAGATCACGGCCTGGTTGAAAGGGTTTATCGCCGGAACCTCGGCAGCTAGTTTTTCAGCTTCCTTGCGGCGGCCGGCGCGCCCATAGGCGTACCCGCGAAAGCCCCAAATCTCACCTCCCGCCGAGATGGGCCGCTTGAACTCTTCTTCGAAGATCTGGATGGCTTCGCCGATCCTTCCCTGGCCTAACCGGGCCCGGCCCAGACACGTACCCTTGAAACTGTAGTCTGCCGGCAGCTTTTCGCAATGGCTGACCGCCTCGTCGTACCACGTGGCTGCAATGAGCACGTAGGCCAGGTTGTATCGAATATCGGGTGAAAGCGGGTCGGTTTTCTCTGCAATGCGCAACTGCGTGATCGCCTCCTCAATTCGGCCGAGCGGTAAAAGAAGATACATGGCGAGATGACCGTATGTAGTCGAGTCGCTGCGGTCGATTTCGATGGCGCGACGAAAGCTCTTTTCTGACCGCTCCCATTCCCCATCTCGCGAATAGACCATCCCCAGCGCGTCGTGCGCTTCTGCCGACAGCGGGTCCAGTTGGATCGCCTTCGCCGCCGCGGATCGCATTTTGGACATCTTGTCAGCCATATCGCCAGCGAAAAATCCTGAGCGGGTTACATGGGCCACCGCAAGACCCGCATAGGCAGGGGCAAACGACGGATCTATGTCGATGACTGCTTGCAGAAGTCTGACGCTCTGGCCTAGACCTACCAACCCGTGTTGCGATGCTCGGGCACGCAGATAAAGGTCGTAGGCCTCGGCGTTGGCCTCATAGCGCCGGCGGCCCTGCCCAAGCTTCAAACGCAGGCTATTCACGATGCCGCGGGAAATCTCATCCTGCAAGGCGAGGATATCCGTCAGTTCCCGGTCAAACTTGCCCGACCACAAAAGCGAATCGTCCCGCACCCGGACGAGCTGAACATTGATCCGCAACTGTTGTCCGGCGCGCAGGACAGAACCTTCCAGAATGTAATCAGCTCCAAGCTGTTTTCCGGCCTCATGGACATTTCGCGGCTTTCCTTTGAAGGTAAAGGATGATGTTCGGGAGCGGACAGCCAGACCGTCAATGATGGATATGTTGCGGATAAGTTCGTCGGTGAGGCCATCGGCGAAGTAATCGTTGGCTGGATCATGGCTCAAGTTTTCGAGAGGCAGGACCGCGATGGAGATAGGCGTATTTGGGAGCCGCATCCCCCACCAAGCGAGGGCTGCCACGGCGATCGCCCCGCTTACCGCTGCGATCGCCATTCCAAATTGGCGTGTTCTGCGCGCCCGGGGAGCGATTTCGATTTCAGGAGGTTTCTCAGACTCGCGGCACATCGGCGCATATCCGCCCTTTGGCAGCTCGATCATCACCGGGTCACCGGCTCCCTCGCCGGAGTAATACTGAGCCAGGCGATCGCGCAGCTTCGCCGCTTCGGTACGGACCACCGAATCCTGTCTGACGTCGAACCCGGGCGTCCGGCCAAATACTTCGATTCCCACCAGCGACTCCTTCAGCTCCGCCGCCTTACCCTGCAGGTGCTGCTCCACTACAAAGCGAAGGAACTTGGATAGCCGGTCGTTCCGCACGAACCCAGGGCTGGACAATATCTTGTCCAACTGACGACGGACGGCCGCGGTATTAAGCTCAGAGGGATTCATTCTTTCGAATCTGTCTGTAGTGGTCGTTCCGATTGTATTCAATGTGTTAGCTGTGTAGATCTACTCGATTCTACCCCCTTTCGCTTGCACCCTTTGCTAGGCGGAAGCATTCTTAGGCATGCGCAAGTGGATGATCACGGCTTTGCTCGCAGCCAGTTGCTGGGGCCAAGCGATGGGGACATGGCACATGATTCCCGCTCACTCCCGCCAGAACGGCGGCCCCCTGTCCCAAGCGATCACGGCCAAATACGAAGTTCGCTCCGCAACGGAGATCTGGACGTTCTACGAGGTACGCGCCGATGGGATCGCGGAGACCACGAGCCAGACTCTCCGCTTTGACGGCAAGGAATACGCGTGCGGGGGACTTGGGCTGGAGGAGCGGCCAGACACGGTAACCGCCAGGAAGTTGGACGCCCAGATAGCAGAGGTGACCTATAAGAAGGACGGGCGAGTCGCCCGGCGGATGGTGCGCACAGTATCGGCCGACGGCAAGCAGCTGAAGCTGGAGGTCCACATCATTCCTGAAAAAGGGCCCGCAGTGGTCCGCTGGCTGGTTTTCGAGAAATGAACTCGGCCGAAAGGAGTTAGGTAACCATGAAAATAATCAAGAATTCGCTTCTCCATATTTTGGCCGCTGGAATCGGCTCGGCCCAAACCGGAGCCCAGCCGAGTTGGAGCTTTCAGAACCCGCAGTTGACGGGGAACGCGCTTCACGGAGTAGTTGCGACGGCTCCCCATACCATGATCGCCGTGGGAGACTCAGGTACCATCGTGCGAACGACGGATGCCGGCGCGACCTGGAATCGCATAGCCAGCGGAACAAGCGCCGATCTGCTTTCTGTCGCTTTGGTTGATGCCCACACGGGAATCGCGGTGGGAGCAGACGGCGCCATCCTGCGGACGACGGATGCCGGCATAACCTGGACGCCACAGCCGAGCCTGACGACATTGCGGCTCAATGGCGTCTCGTTTGGCGATGCCAGCTCCGGAACAGCGGTAGGAAACGGCATAATCCTGCGAACCCTGGATGGAGGAATCACATGGACGTCCCAGGCGAGCCCAAACAGCAACTATCTGCGTAGTGTCTCCTTCACCGATGCCAATACCGGAACCATTGTGGGCGCGAACGGTACGATTCTGCGGACGGTGGACGGGGGCCTTACCTGGGTACCGCAGTTCAGCGGCACGAGAGCCTGGCTTCATGGCGTCTCCTTCGCCAGCGCGGATACTGGGGTGGCCGTAGGCGATGGCGGCGCCATCCTGCAAACTACAAATGGTGGAATTACATGGACGCCTCAGCTCAGCAGCTTTCGCGCCAGCATTTACGCGATTTCTCTCGGCGATACGAGAACCGGCACGGCGGTGTCTGCGGACGGTAAAATCCTGAGTACGACCGATTCCGGCGTCAATTGGACGCAAGACTCGAGCGG
>JBKJLJ010000773.1:0-7478 GCA_046597015.1 Bryobacteraceae bacterium | reverse complement strand
CGCGTGCATGGGGTAGTGGGGCGCGTTGAACGCCACATAGGCGCAAAACGGCTGGGCGGGAGCCGCTTGGACAAAAGCAACCGTCTCGTCGGCGATCCGATCGGTAAAGTAGCGACCCTCTTCGAAGATCTCCGTCCGGTTGCGCCAAAGGTCGTGGAAGTTGGGCCGATTCGGCTCGCCCCAGTAGTATCGGTGCGAGTAGAAATCGATACAGCCGTTTAGAAAGCCATAGTAGGAATCGAAGCCATGGGAATTCGGATGCGTCTCGGGCTTAAGGCCTAAATGCCACTTGCCGAAGGCCGCGGTGCGGTAACCAGCCGCTTTAAAGGAGGAACCCAGCGTCGGGATCCCGGGGGTGAGTTCCCCCCCGTTGGACGATACCCCGGCGCGGGCGGGAAATCGGCCGGAGAGGATCGAAGCTCGCGCTGGGGCGCACACCGGAGCGTTCGAATACCAGTTGGACAAGACGGCCGAGTTGGCAGAGATTGCGTCCAAATGGGGCGTTTTCAGGTCTTTCGCCCCGAGAAAACCAAGGTCGCGGCAACCCAGGTCGTCAAGGACCACCACCATCACGTTCGGTCGCCGGTCCGATTGCTGAGCAAACAGGACCGGCGAAGCGAGTAACTGGCGGCGGGTCATAAAGCCCTAGAAATCGTCGCTGAAGGCTACTTCGCCGGAGATCGCGGTCTGGTAGGAAGAGACGCGCCGTTCAAAAAAGTTAGTCAACTCCTGAACGTCCTGCAGCTCCATAAAGTCGAACGGATTTTTCGACCCGAAGATGGGCTGGATCCCTAAGGACACCAGACGGCGGTCGCCGATGTACTGCAAATATTGGCGCATCGCCGAGATCGACATGCCCGATATGCCGCCACCGAGGGTATCTTCGGCGAAGAGCGCTTCGCATTCCACCGCGTCTCGAATCATGTCCTTACAGCGGGTTTCGTAGTCGGCATCAAAGAGATGCGGACGTTCCCGCCGAACCGTGTTGATGACTTCCAGCGCGAACTCGATGTGGGCGCTTTCGTCGCGAAATACCCAATTCGTGCCGGTGGCCAAGCCTTGGAGCAAGCCGCGGGACCGGAGGAAATATACGTAGGCAAACGCGGCAAAGAAGAACATGCCTTCGATGCAACAGGCGAAACAGACCAGATTCAGCAGGAAATTCTTCATATCTGCTTCGGTCTGGACGGATTCCAGATCGTTGATCGAATCGATCCATTTAAAGCAGAAGTCAGCCTTGGCTTTGATCGACGGGATATTTTCAACGGCCGAAAAGGCCGCCGCGCGCTCGTTCGGATCCGTAATATAAGTATCGAGCAGAGTGAGATAGAACTGGACGTGCACGGCCTCTTCATAGAGCTGCCGGGAGAGATACATTCGCGCTTCCGGCGAGTTAATGTGCTTGTAGAGATTCAGGACAAGATTGTTCCCCACAATCGAGTCGCCGGTCGCAAAGAAAGCCACTAACCGTTTGATCAAATGCTGCTCGGCCGGGTTCATCTTCTCGCGAAGATCGGTCACATCGGTCGAAAAATCGACCTCTTCCACCGTCCAGGTGTTCTTGATGCCCGTCTTATACATATCGTAGAAGCCGGGGTACTTCATGGGGCGAAGCGTTAGGTCAAAGCCAGGATCGAGAATCATTGGTAGTTATTCCGTACTTACTATTGGCAGGATTCGCAGCTCTCTGGATTTTCAAGAGAACAGGAGATGGCGGCTGCCGGAGCCAGCGTAGCGACGGGCACCGTCGCTTTCGATATTTTTGATGCCGGCCGGGACCGCAGGTAGTAAGTTGTTTTCAAACCCTTCTTCCAGGCGTACATGTACATGGAAGAGACCTTCCCGATGGTCGGTGTTTCAATAAAAAGATTCAGCGATTGGCTCTGATCAATAAACGCCGACCGCTCGGCCGCCATGTCGATCAAGGAACGCATGGGGACCTCCCAGACGGTCCGATAGATCTGCTTCAACTCGTCCGGGATTTCGTCGATCGCTTGAATGGAGCCTTCCCCCATTTTGATCCGGTTGCGGACGCTCTCGTTCCACATGCCGAGGGCCTTCAATTCGAGAACGAGGTACTTGTTGATTTGGACGAAGTCCCCGGAGAGGGTCTCGCGCTTGAACAGGTTGGAAATCTGGGGTTCAATGCACTCGTACGAGCCGACGATGGAAGCGATGGTGGCGGTGGGGGCGATCGCGATGAGCAGCGAGTTGCGCATCCCGGACTTCACCATGCGGGGACGGAGCGTTTCCCAGCGCTCGGGGACGTCCGGTGCGACGTTCCACAACTCGAACTGGAAGACGCCTTGGGAGGCGCGCGTTTCGTGGAAGTTGACGTGAGGGCCCAACTCTTCGGCTAACTCGACGGTGGTTTCAAGAGCGTGGAAATAGATATCTTCCTGGATCCGGCGGGCCAAGGCGCGCGCCTTCGGCGAATCGAAGGGGATCCGCATTTGGAAGAAGAGATCCTGCAGGCCCATCAGACCGAGGCCGACGGGACGCCATTTGCGGTTCGACACTTCGGCCCCGTTGGTGGGGTAGTAGTTGATGTCGATGACCTTGTCGAGGAAACGGACGGCCAAGCGAACGTTTTTGCTGAGCTTTTCGAAGTCGAACTCGCCTTCGGGGGTGACGTAGCGGGCCAGGTTCAGCGAGCCCAGGTTGCAGACGGCCGTTTCAGCGTGATGGGTGACCTCGGTAATCTCGGTGCAAAGGTTCGACAGGTGGACCACATTCTGCGACAAGCCGGTTTGGTTAGACTTGAGATTGCAGGCGTCTTTGAAGGTCATCCAACCGTTGCCGGTTTCGGCCAGGGTCTTCATCATCCGGGCGTAGAGTTCGCGAGCCTTCACTTGGCGAACGAACAGACCCTGAGCTTCCGCTGCTTCGTAAGCTTGATCGAATTCAGCACCGTAGAGATCGGGAAAAGCGGGGACGACCTTCGGATCAAACAACGACCAGAGTCCGTCGGCTTCGAGGCGCTTCATGAAGAGGTCAGGGATCCAGTTGGCTAAGTTGAGATTGTAGGTGCGGCGGGCCTCGTCGCCGGTGTTATCGCGCAACTCGAGGAAGTCTTCAATGTCGGCGTGCCAGGGTTCGAGATAGACGCACGCGGCGCCCTTCCGCTTGCCACCCTGATTCACCGCGGAGACGGAGGAATCGAGAGTTTTAAGCCACGGCACGATGCCGTTGGAGCGACCGTTGGTGCCGCGGATGAGGGAGCCGCGGGCCCGGACGCGATGATAAGCCAAGCCGATGCCGCCGGCGAACTTCGAGAGCATCGCAACGTCTTTATAGCGATCGTAGATCGATTCCAGGTCGTCCTCGGGAGAATCGAGCAGGTAGCAGGACGACATCTGCGGGTGCATCGTGCCCGAGTTGAACAGGGTCGGGGAACTCGGCATGTAGTCGTGGGCCGAGATCAGGCGATAGAATTCAATGGCTTCCTGGACGTTCTGCGACAGGCCGCAGGCAACGCGAAGAAAGAAGTACTGGGGGGTCTCGATGACGTCGCGGGTTTCGGGGTTCTTCAGTAAGTAGCGATCGTAGACGGTCCGGATGCCGAAATATTCAAATAGGTCGGTATTCCGATCTTCCAGGCAACTATTTAGCTTGCGGGCGTTGTCCGTGACGAATTTCTGGGCGGTTTCGCCGACTAACCCGAACTTATAACCTTGTTCCATCGATTGGGAGAAGGAGTAGATGTTCTGGTTGGCGACTTCCTTCTCAATGAAGTTAGCCAACAAGCGACCCGCGAGACGGGAATATTCGGGCTCCTCAGAGATGAGCGAAGCGGCGGTCTGGATCGAGAGCTGATCCAGTTCCCGGGTGCTTGATCCGTCGTACAAACCGCCAATGGTTTTAATGGCGATCCGCATCGCATCGACCTGCGAGAGGCCGGCCGCGCTTCTCTGGACTGCCCGGATGATCTTTTCCACGTGAACCGGTTCCATGGAACCGTTTCGTTTTTTGACGCGCATCGCTGTTTCAGGCGATTGCGGCCGGATGCCCGGAAAGAGCTCCTGCTCGGCGGCAGGCTGTGCAGGTGGAATAGACGATGTTTGATGCGCGGTGCTGGCCATGGAATCCCCGGGAGAAAAAGCGCGAAGGCCCGGCTGGTCGCAGGAGGCCGACGCAGTCCGGGTATCGAAAAAGACAACAAAACCGGACCGACGTCCGGCGCTACCGAACTACAGGATACAGCGGTATTTCACCTTAGGTCAACTACTAATTGTGGTTTTGAACAGGAAATCCGCAGGCTTAACGAAGTGCTTGATTCTTGGGAACTTAGGCAGTCTAGAAGAGAGTGGGCTGTCGGACTGGGATAGGTTTCTTGCGGCTACCATGCTTACCGAGCACTTGCTTGGCTTGTAATCTGGCCTCGGGTTGGCGACGGAAGGCGGCGATTCGTTCCCGAGCGAGGCGGTAGGCTTCCTTGTGCTCCACAATTTTAGCCGCAGGGCCTTCGGGTAACCAGCGTCGAACGAAGTCGCCGTCTGGATCGGGTGTTAATGCCGGTGGTGCCGGACTGCATTTGAAACTGGGGGTAGTGAATTCCGGGCTCGTAATCAGTGAATTGCCGGGCGAGGAAGGCGGCGGGGCGAGGCCAATGGAGCCAGAGGTGATAGCTGGAAAACGATACGAGCATGGCGCGCATGCGGAAATTGATCCAACCGGTGCTTCGCAGCGCGCGCATGCAGGCATCGACCAGGGGGTAGCCGGTGCGGCCTTCCTGCCAAGCGGCGAAGTAAGCGTCGTTCCAGTAGGGCTCGCGCATGCCGTCGAAGGCGGGGACAAAGTTTCGGAACTCGACCTGGGGTTCGTCTTCCATCTTCTGCATGAAGTGGCTGCGCCAGTGGAGGCGGGCGTCGAAGGCGGCGAGCGGGCGCTTCCATTCGGGGGCTTCCGCGCGGCGACGGCGGGTGGCTTGCAGGGTTTCCCGCATCGAGATGGTGCCCCAGGCTAGATGGGGGCTGATGCGGGAGCAGGCTTCGAAAGCGGTGACGGGGCTGGAAAGTTCTTTGTGATAATTGCGGCCTCGCTGGTGGAGGAAGCTATCGAGGGTGGCATGAGCGGCCACTTCCCCACCCTGCTGGAGGGCGGAGCCGAAGGACGGGATGTCGCCGAGGGGGACTCCGGCGGGAAGGGGCAATTCAGTTATGGCGGGCGTTACAGGGGCGGCCATTCGGCTCTCCCAGGCGGCGGCCCACCCGTTGCGGCTGGGGAGGCGCCGGACGACGCCGGAGCCCGGCAATTCGACGAAGGGAACGCCTTGTTCGCGGGCCCAGAGACGGACGGCGCGATCCCGCTGATAGGCGATCCAATTCGTAGTTTCTTCGTGGGCCCAGATTGCGACGATGCCGTGTTCCCGGCGGATTTGTTCGAGCACGGGAATGGCCTCGCCGACGCGGAGGACGACGGGCAATCGACGACGGAGGTCGATCAAGGATTCGGCGACGAAGTTCCAGTGGCGGGGATCGGCGTCAGGGGCAGTCCAGAGCGATGGTTCGTAGATATAAAGCAGGAGAACCGGGCCCCGCTGCGCCGCTTCGAAAAGCGGCGCGTGGTCCCGGTTCCTGAGGTCCCGTTTGAGCCAGACGACTTGATGCACTCTCGAATTGATACTTCAAAGCGAACTGAAGTTGCCGAGAATCCACCTTGGTCGCTCCGATCACTCGATAATTGGCCGTCCGCAGCGTCGTGCCGGGGGGCGCAAAGAAAACGACGCATCGAAAGAGGTGAGGCGGGTCCGGTGATGGCAGTCGGACTCTGGCCGAGACGATCGACGAAGGCATCCGTATCGAAATATCAGATTCGAGGAATGGCCGCAAATTGCGGATAGCCAGACTTATCCTGCCTATTGAACACGGGGAATAGTCCGATAGAGATAATAGAGCATGCTCCGTTCTAGCGAATTTGACTATGACTTGGTCGTGATTGGTTCCGGGCCCGGTGGGCAACGGGCGGCGATCCAGGCCGCGAAACTCGACAAGCGCGTCGCTTTGGTCGAGAAGAAGGCAGTCGTGGGGGGTGCCTGCATTAATACCGGGACGATTCCGAGCAAGACGCTGCGCGAAGCGGTGATGCATTTATCCGGGTATCGCGAACGTGGATTTTATGGGTCTTCGTACTCTGTAAAGCAGCATATTACGATGCAGGATCTGCTTTTCCGGACGACGCACGTGATCTCGCACGAGCAGGACGTGTCGCGGAATCAGTTGCAGCGCAATGGCGTAGAGATGATTTCGGGCACGGCGAGTTTTGTGAACGCGAACACTTTGCGGGTGTTGAATGTGGACGGGCATGGGCACCAGGACGTTTCGACGGAGAAGATCGTGGTGGCGGTGGGGACAACGGCGACGCGCGGGGACAACATCGATTTTGACGGGACGCAGATATTTACTAGTGATGAAATTTTGTCTCTCGACCATCTGCCGAAGACGATGGCGATTGTGGGTGCGGGGGTGATCGGGACCGAGTACACCACGATCTTTTCGACGCTGGGGGTACGGGTGACGCTGATCGATAAGCGGCCGATTCTGCTGGACTTTGTTGATAACGAGATTGCCGATTCGCTGGCGTACCACATGCGGGAGAACCGGGTAACGCTGCGGTTGGGGGAGGACGTCTCGGGGATCGACAAGATGGAGGATGAGGAGCATGGCAAGAGGGTGAAGATCCACCTGAGCAGCGGCAAGCAGGTGGTGACCGAAAAACTGCTTTATAGCGTGGGGCGGACTGGGAATACGGACCGATTGAACCTGGAGGGTGCCGGGTTGCAATCCGACGACCGGGGCCGGATTAAGGTGAACCAGCACTACCAAACTAGCGTGCCGAACATCTATGCCGTGGGCGACGTGATTGGGTTTCCGAGTTTGGCGTCGACGTCGATGGAGCAGGGCCGGTTGGCGGCGTGCCATGCGTTTGGGATTCCGGCGACGAGCGTTCCGGCGTTGTTCCCCTACGGAATATATACGATACCCGAGATTTCGATGGTGGGTCGGAGTGAAGAGGAGTTGACCCAGGCCAATATTCCTTATGAAATCGGGAAAGCGCGGTACCGGGAGATCGCTAGGGGACAGATTATTGGGGACACGAGCGGGATTTTAAAGCTGATTTTTCACCAGGAGACTAGGCAATTGCTGGGCGTCCACATTATGGGTGAGGGGGCGAGCGAGTTGATTCATATTGGACAGGCAGTTTTGAGTTTTGGAGGATCGATCGACTACTTCATCAATACGGTGTTCAACTATCCGACTTTGGCAGAGTGCTACAAAGTGGCGGCTTTTGATGGGATTAACCGTTTGGGGCTGTAATGGCGGCTGGACGTGATATTTTATTAATGGGGTGATCCAACTCTCGTGATTCGAACTGGGCTCTTCAGGTACTCGCGCGCAAAGGACTGGCTCCGGCACGGCGGGATGGGCGAGTTCCTCGCCCTTTGGTGCCGGGCCTGCGCGGCCTGTGCGCTTCTGATG
>JBKJLJ010000743.1:0-3284 GCA_046597015.1 Bryobacteraceae bacterium | reverse complement strand
CCTAAGCTCCTCGCTAAGGTCGAGCCGACATATAGCGAGGAAGCCCGGACAGCCAAGCTCTCCGGAACCGCCGTCCTCTCAATCGAAGTTGACGCAAACGGCCTCCCGCAAAACATCAACGTCCTCCGTTCCCCCGGCCTCGGCCTCGACGCCGAAGCCGTTGCGGCAGTCACCCAGTGGCGCTTCCAACCCGGCACGAAGCACGGAGCGCCCGTGGCCGTCCTCGCCACCATCGAGGTCAATTTCCGCCTCCTCTAATACCATGCGAGCTGCGCCCTCCCTCGCCTGACCGTCCGCTCCAACCCGTCCGCCGCTTGCGTCAACTCGAAGCAGCTCTACTGCGCGTGGGTCCCCTCGGGCATCGCCCTGCGTCGGTAGAGTATTATAGTCAGTCACAAGAGTTGCGCCTGTCACGAAAATGAAACGGGACTTTGACGGGAACGCAGCCTTGGATCGCTACCGTAGGGGTATATGAAAACTATCATAGGAATGTTTTTGGTCGGAGGCGCAATGTTAGCGCAAACCGACTCAGCGTCTTTGCGGGTACTCGTGGAGGATGCCTCCTCCGCGGCCGTTGTCGGTGCAAAAATCAGTCTGGTTAACCGGGGAACCGGTGCGCGGGCGCAAGGGATCAGCTCCGGAGATGGCTATGCCGTGTTTAGCCCCATCCAACGCGGCCGCTATGAGATCGAAGTGGGCCAAGCTGGCTTCAAGACCGCCAAGCTCAGCGATGTGCTGATCAACATTGACGAACGTCGTTTGTTGCGGGTAAAGCTGGAGGTTTCCTCCGTCAACGAGACCGTCGAAGTCACCGCCAACGTAGCCTCTATCCAAACCGAACAGGGCTCCCTGGGCCAGGTGATCACCGGCCGCACCGTCGTCGAGCTTCCGCTGGCCGGCCGGCGATACACCGAACTGGCACTCCTCTCCCCCGGCGTGGCCGCCAGCACGTTGAACCCGACCACCCGGGGACCGGGTTGGTTCGTGGCCAATGGGAACTACCATACGCAAAACAATTTCTTGCTCGACGGCGTCGACAACAACCAGGGCACACAGAACGCTCAGAGCTTGAGCGCCCAAGTTGTGCAGCCGAATCCCGACGCGATCGCCGAGTTCAAGGTGCAGACCAACTCGTTCTCTGCTGAATTCGGGCGCAGCGCTGGAGCCGTCATCAACGTTTCGATCAAAAGCGGCAGCAACGAAACACACGGAACCGGCTACTACTTTAATCGCAACTCGGCGCTGGCCGCCCGCGGCTGGACCAACAACTTGCAGAACTTGCCCAAGAACACCCTGAAATGGGACCAGTACGGTGGCACCGTCGGCGGACCGATCGTAAAGAACAAACTGTTCTACTTTGGTGCCTATGAGGGCTTTCAGCAAAACTTCGCCGACATCAGCCTAACCACGGTACCGACGGCGGGACAGAAGCGGGGAGAGTTTGGCGCGCTGAACATTGTGGATTCAACCGCGGCAAACGCGCCGTTCCCTGGCAACGTGATCCCGGCGTCGCGCTTTGATGCCCTGGCCAAGAAGGTGATCGATTTGTATCCGGAGGCGAATCTACCCGGTAACTTTCAAAACGGCCGACCGGTAAACAACTACAGCTGGCAAAGGGACGGAAACGAAAACACGCACAAGTTCGATACGCGGTTCGACTATAACCTGAACGAGAAGAACCAGTTGATGGGACGGTTCAGCTACCTGCGGCAGAAGTTTAACCGGGATGCGATCTTCCCCGGACTCGCCGATGGCGTCGGCAATCAGGGCGCACAGTTCAACGAAAACCGGAGTCTCGCGCTCGCCTGGACCTATACGATTTCGCCGCGGATGGTGAATACGCTGCGGTATGGGAACAACGACACCTTTGCCGAGTTCGCGCATGCTACGGTGAACGAGACCAAAGCTGATGCATTTGGATTCCGGGGATTTCCCACGGACATGTTACAAGTGGGCGGGCTCCCGCTGATCAACCCGACGAACTATAACCAGTTAGGAACCAGGAATTTCCGGCCGCAGTTTCAGACGCCGAAATTGCACCAGATTGTGGACACGGTTTCTTTAACGGCAGGGAAACACTTCTTCCGGGGCGGGTTCGAATTGCGGATGAAGGACAACAGCTTTGTGGACGTGACGCGCCGATCGCCGGCGTATAACTTCCCGGGCCGGTTTACGAACGACGCGATGGGTGATTTATTGCTAGGTTTTCCGGATAGCGTGCAGTTGAACACGGTGCCGGAAGTGAAGCAGTTACAACAGGCATACAGCCTTTTCGTGCAGGACGACTGGAAGGTTAGCCGACGCTTGACGCTAAACCTGGGTATGCGCTACGAGTACACGACGCCCTTTTACGGCAGCGGCAAGAACAAGAACATCAACTTTAGTCCGGCGACGGGGAACCTCGTCTTCACGACGGACTCCGACAAGTATCTGACGACTCCGGACAGGAACAACTTCGGGCCGCGACTGGGTTTTGCCTGGCAGGCGAAGGAAGAAAAGCTGGTGGTGCGGGGCGGATACGGGTTGTTCTACAACACGGAAGACATCTATGGATCCGAGGCAAGCTTGGCGCTGAACCCGCCGCAACTGATTCAGCCGACGCTGCAGCGGGTGGGCACGGGCCCGGCACCAGTGCGGTTGAGCGATCCCCTGCCGACGGGCGTGCTTTCGAACTTTGATAGCCGGAACATCGGGCTCCGGACCAGGGAACAGAACCAGCGTAGCGGTCGGATTCAGCAGTTCAACCTGGCGGTGCAATATCGGGTGAACAAGGCAAGCACGTGGGAAGTGGCCTATGCCGGCAACCGGGGTGCGAACCTCTTCGGCTTGTACGAGCGGAACCAGACTCCGTTTGGGGTAGATGGCACAGTGCCGGCGAACCGGCCGTTTCCGCAATGGCAGGGAATCCAGACTGGCGCGAGCCGGGCGCAAAGCTGGTACAACGCTTTTCAGACGAAGTTTGAACACAACTTCAGCAATGGACTGTACGCGCTGGCTAGCTTTACGTGGGCAAGTGCGATTGACCAGGCGGGAACGTGGGATGCGGGCGCTTCGCCGCAGTTGCTGGACCGTTTTGACCTGGAGAGAGGCCGGATGACGCAGACGCCGAAGTTGCAGTACACGACGGCCGTGACCTATGAGATGCCGTTTGGGAAGGGGAAGAAGATGGGCGGCAGTTGGAACCGGGCGACCGATGCGGTGCTGGGCGGTTGGCGGACGTCTTCGATTGTGAACTGGCGGACTGGGTTGCCCATCAACGTCGGGTTGAATGGCAACGGGATTGA
>JBKJLJ010000514.1:0-4815 GCA_046597015.1 Bryobacteraceae bacterium | reverse complement strand
TCGAACCGGTTTCGGCCAGCAGGCACCAAGCAGAAGTGATTCCAACCGTAGCGGAGGCGCAAGCGTGGCGAAGCCCTTCGGCGCCGGAGAAACTGGATTGTACCCCGGCGAGGCCGGTGATGCCGCACTCGGCCAGGATAGGTGCGAGACTCGCTACGGCCGGCCGGCCCGCCACGAGTTCGTCGACAAGGTCTCGCGCATGACTCGTCGACGGGGCACGAAAAACCTGACCGCCGGCGGCCACGAGGGCGGATTGAAACCGCTCCACTCTTTCGGCCGCGGACCAGTTGTGCACTTGCAGGATCGGTTCCGGCCCGGCAGTCGGTTTTTGAAAAGGCTTGCGGCCTAAGGCTAGGCGGACCGCTTGCAGGATAGCGTCGCGAGACATTAGTTTTTCCTCTCGCGCCACAGTTGACGGAACGATTTTGTCGCGGGTTGCTGGCCCTTCCAAGCTACTGGCCAAAACGAGCGGATCACGAGTCCGGCGATTTCATAGAGGCGCGGTCGCTGCATCAGGAACGCCCAAACGCGGAACAGCCAGGCTCGCCGGCCGCCGCGACCAGGTTGGTGGTCCTGCCGCAGGGCGACCAGGAGCCGAGGGAGGTCAATCTTGACCGGGCAGACCTCGCGACACGTTCCGCACAGGGTAGAGGCATCCAGGAGCGGGCCGGCCGAAGGGGGAAGCGCCAGGAGTTGCGTGAGGGCACCGGGCTGGCCGGCGGGAGTAACCGGGCAGCTTTCCAGGCAAGCACCACAGCGAATACATTGGAGTAATTCCCGCTTTTCGGGATCGGCGAGGAGGACGGAGCGACCGCCGTCGAGGAGAATGAGGTGGAACTCCTCGGGTCCATCCACCTCGTCGTCGCGGCGCTTGCCGGAGAGGAGGCTGGTATGGCGGGGGAAGCGAGCGGAGAGAATCCGAAGGAAAACGGCCAGGTCCCGCGTTCGAGGAATGATGGTCTCGAATCCCGCGACGACCACATGGATTTTGGGAGCAGCGCTCGACAGGCACCCAGAATCGTCGTTTCCGGCCAAGCAAACCGCGCCCGTGTCGGCGATGACAAAGTTGGCCCCGGTAACCCCGATCCCCGCCTTGAGGAGGCACTCCAGTTCGAATGATGCTGCTCGAGCGGATGGTGCGGCGGGCCCGGCCAGGTACGATCCGAACTCCGAGGCGAGCGCTGCAATCTCCTGCCGTAAGGCTCCTACTTCGTCGACCAACGCGGTCGCGCGCGCCCCGACGAGATGTTCAACACCCCGCTCCTTGGCCAGGGCCCGAATGTAGTCGACGGCATCCTCGATGGTCTGCGCAAACACGACACGGCCAGCGTGAGCGGTCACCTGTTTTTCGGTCTCGAGCAGGTAGTGGTCGAGATTGGTAAGAACTTGTTTCCTGATTCCCGCGGCGCGCTCCCGCAGCTCATCAATTCCAACCATGCGCTGTGAAGGAGTCGTCATCGGCTGGCGAGTACCTCCGCAAGATGCACGGTCTGGACGGCGTGTTGCCCGCGCTCTAACGTTCCGCGCAACTGAAGCAGGCAGCCGACTTCTAGACCCACAACATGAGTGGCTCCGGAACGGAGAATTCGCTCCACTTGTTTCTGCGCCATCGAGTCGGCTTCCTGGGGATACTGCCAGCGGAAGAGCCCCCCAAAACCGCAGCACTCGGGGGGGCCGGTCATTTCGACGTATTCTAAGCCCTCGACCCCTTCAAGCAGCTTGCGCGGCCCGGCAGGAGCAGGGGCAGGGCAGGTATCGGAGCAGGTGACGCGATGGGGGAACCGGGCGCCGAGCGAATCGATTTGGGCGACCTCAAGGAGAAAGCGGGAAAACTCCCAGACACGGGCCGATATCGCTTGGGCGCTAGCTTGCGCGGCAGGATCATCGGCGAACAAGCGGGGCAGCTCGCGGCCGAGCATGGTCGCGCAACTGGGGGAGGGCACCACGATAAGCTCAGCATCGTCGAAGGTATTCAGGAAGTGGGACCCGACGGCGCGAGCTTCGGCGGTGCAGCCGGCCTGATAGGCTGGCAATCCGCAACAGGTCTGCGCTTCCCGAAATTCGACGGCAAATCCGGCCCGATCGAGGACCTCGGCCATCGCCAAGCCCACCTTCGGGAGGAGCTGATCCACCATGCACGTTACAAATAGAGAGACCCGTTTGGCCATCGTTGCCAGTGTATCAGTACAATGAAGGGATGAAGCGACGTAGCCTGTTAGCCGGATTGTTGACGACCGTTGGGGCTTGGGCCCGCGAGGTGGAAACGACTCTGCGCGGCAAGCTGGGGAGCGGCGACTTGCTCGAAGCCAAGAGCGGCCCAGTGAAGCTGACCGGCGACGAACCGACGCTGGGGGTTATCCGCGACCCTCGGGTGATTGGTTTGGAGATGGAAGTGGTGGGCGAAGCGCGCGGCCCCGGATCGCTGGTGATTGGACCGATTCATAAGAAAGCTCTTTACGCAATCAAGAACGGGAAACGACTCTTCGTGACATACTGGTGCGACATTTGCTCGATCCGGACCTACACCCCGGGGCAATGCTGGTGCTGCCAGGAGCAGACAGAACTCGATCTTCGCGAACGGTACGACTAACTTGCGCCAATCTCTTTTCGCCATCCTCACACTCGCTATCCTCATGACCTCAGAACTCTCGGCCGCCCGATACGAAGCCAAGTCCGCCGTAGACGACGGTATTGGCATCTATACGCTACGGGACACGACCACCGACGTCGTGGTCCGAATCGCTCCCAGTCTGGGTGCGAACGCCTACAGTATGAAGGTGAAAGGGCAGGAGATTATGTTCTCGCCGTACGAGAAACTAAGCCAGCTTAAGGCGAAGCCGACGCTGCTGGGGACGCCGTTTCTGGCGCCTTGGGCCAACCGCCTGGACCACGAAGGGTTCTATGCCAACGGCAAGCATTATGCGCTCGATCCGGCGGTGGGCAACTACCGATTCGATGGGAGCAAGCAGCCGATTCATGGGCTGCTCAACTACGCGCCGGAATGGAAGATGATTGGTATTTACGATGGACCCGATCAGGCTTGGTACACGTTTCGACTGGAGTTTTTCCGTATTCCCGCCTACATGGCGCAGTGGCCGTTTGCCCATACAATCGATATCACGTATCGGTTGAAGGACGGGAATTTGGAGGTCCAAACGGAGATCACCAATCTGGCCTTTGAGCCGATGCCGCTGGTGATTGGCTACCACCCGTATTACCAGTTGACCGACGCGCCGCGAGACGATTGGAAGGTGACCTTGCCTGCTCGCGAGCACGTTAAGCTGAACGACAAGCTGACCCCGACCGGAGAGCGCGAAGCGAACCCCTACACGTCACCGGTAACGCTGCGGGGCAAGCAGTTGGACGATGTATTTACGGGGCTCGCTGCGAATGCGACTTTCGCGGTGGAAGGCAAGAAGCAGAAGGTGGAGGTGGTCTATGGACCGAAGTATCCGGTGGCGGTCGTCTACGCGCCGCCGGGGCGCAATTTCATCTGCTTTGAACCGATGACCGGGATTACGAACGGAGCTAATCTTGCGCAGGCAGGAAAGTACCCGGAGCTCCAATCGATCCCGGCCGGTGGCGTTTGGAAAGAGAGCTTCTGGGTTAAGCCGAGCGGTTTTTAGTTCGCATCACGATTCCGATGACGATGAGGACCATGGCGGCGGGGATCATGGCAAAGACCCAGACGACTAGCGGCCCGGCGGTGGCCCTCTGTCCGAGGCGTGCTGCTGCCTCAGCCGCTTGGACCAAGCCGGCGACCCAGTAGGCCACGTAGGCAAGCACCGCAAGCCCGACTACGATCAAACTGTTGGCCAAAACTCGTTTCAAACCCATGGATCCATGCCATCACGGCAACCACCGGGACGTCAAGGAGAAACCAGCTGCCGGCGCGTCCGACACTGCGGCGGTGCTGCGCCGAATAGCGACCCTGAACAAAAATGGGAGCTATCCCCTTAGGACAGCTCCCATCATGTACTGAACGGTTGGCGCGTCTATTTAACGCCGGGAGTCGCCTTCTTGGCCGGCGGAGCGGCCACAGGGGCAGCAGCAGGCGCGGGAGGCTTGGCCGCGGATGGAGCGTTTTTGTCGTAAAGGGCTACGATTTCCCGGGTAATGTCGATCGCAGTTGCCGCATAGAGCACGGGGCTTTGTTGCGAACTCACATCGATGACGATTGCATAGCCATTATCGGTGGCATATTTGTCGATGACGGCCATGATTTTGCCGCCGAGCTCGCCGAGCACTTTCTGCTGTTCCTGGTCCACTTCGGCCTGGAAATCCTCAGCGTCGCGCTGCAACGATTTTTGCTTCACGTCGATGTCTCGCATCAACTTGTTCTTTACGTCTTCGCTCGCGGTATTGGAGGAAGCGCGCAATTGGTTCTGCATGGCCCCGATGTCGGCCTGCTTCTTTTCCACTTCCTTCCGTCTCGGCATAAACCGCTCTTCGAGCGATTTGGCGGCCACTTGGCCGTCTTTGGTACCGATGATGGCATTCTGGATATGGATGATGCCGACCTTAGTAGGGGCGGCTTGGGCGAAAAGGCTGATGCTCGTGCCGATAAGAACGGCGGGCAGCCACATGATCTGGCGATTCACGGTGGGGAGACTCCTCAAAATGCTTGGTTAATTGTACTAAAAGGTTCGGCTAATGGTGAACCGGAAAATCTTGCGCCGTTCAAAGAACGGGGTCGCCCGTCCCCATTGCGCGACCGAGTTGATAAAAGTCTGCTGGTTCGGGAACTGCGAGCGGTCCAGCACGACGGGCGGTTGCAAGAAAGTTTGCACGATAGCCGGGTTGTAAGCCCAGTAG
>JBKJLJ010000577.1:0-2548 GCA_046597015.1 Bryobacteraceae bacterium | reverse complement strand
GTATGGCTACATTGAATTTCCGCCCGGGGTGACGGCGGGCGAGATGGTGCCGGTTCCGGTCCGTAGTTTCCGGGAGAAGCCCAATTTGGAGACCGCGAAAGAGTACGTGGCCGCGGGAAACTTCTATTGGAACGCGGGAATGTTCTTTTGGCGGGCGGATGTCGTGCTGGGTTCGTTGCGGGAGCATTTGCCGAAAACTGCCGCCACGCTGGAGAGCTTGCCGGCGTTTGGCAGCGCGAAGTTTAAGTCGGCCTTAGCGACGAAGTTTTTGGAGTGCGAAAGCATTTCGATTGACTACGCGGTGCTGGAGAAGGCGACGAACATTGTGGGCAATCCGGCGGATGAGTTTGGCTGGAACGACGTGGGGACCTGGAACGCGGTATATGAGTTGGGGGCGCGTGGGATCCATTCCAACGTCTCACGGGGCGAGGTGATTGCGGAGTTGGCGACCGGGAACTATGTGGATGTTCCAGGGAAGCTAGTGGCGCTGCTGGGGGTAGAAAACCTGGTGGTCGTCGAAACGCCGGACGCGCTTCTGATCGCAGATCGGAACCGTTCGCAGCAGGTGAGCGATATCGTTAAGGCGCTCGAAAAAATGAAACGAGAAGAACTTCTATGAAGCAATACGCAGCATATCCAGAGATGGTCATTGACCCGACCAAGAGCTATACGGCGACTTTCAACACGCCGAAGGGCACGATTGTATTGGCGCTTGACGCCAAGAGCGCGCCGAAGACAGTGAACAATTTTGTGTTCCTGGCGCAGGACAAGTACTATGACGGTTTGACGTTTCATCGCGTGATCCCGGACTTCATGGTTCAGGGCGGATGCCCGGAGGGATCGGGCCGGGGCGGTCCAGGCTATAAGTTCGGCGACGAGTTTGCGGGGAATCCGAACTCTCACGAGCGGGGGGTGATTTCGATGGCGAACGCGGGTCCGGGTACGAACGGCAGCCAGTTCTTCATCACGCATGTGCCTTGCCCGTGGCTGAATGGGAAGCACACTGTGTTCGGCAAGGTCACGGCCGGGCTGGACGTGGTGGACGCGATTAAGGGCGGGGATACGATTACTTCGTTGACGATCGACGTCGCTTAGTTTACGGCGATCCGCGGCCCCATCGGACGGCTTTGGCTGTAAGATGGGGCCATGCGCTTTTTGATTCCTATGTTTCTGCTCGCGCTGGGGGCTCTTTCCGCTCAACCGTTCCGATCCCGATTCCCGCTTGCCCTGAAACAGTATCTTGAGTTGACCGACCTGCAGGTCGCCGAAATTGAGAACCGGAATACTCGATTGGAACAATTCCGCGTCGAGAAGCAACAACGGCAGTTCGCCGTGCAGATTGAGATCGCTCAGGAAACGGCCCGAGCGTCGGTGGACGCGATGGCGATTGGCGTTCGGTATCTTGAGATCGAGACGATTCGGCGCGAGTTGGAAGCCGAAGCGAAAAAGGCTGTCGAGGAGGTTCAGGCGCGGCTGACGGCGGCACAGAAGGTAAGGCTGAGCATGCTGGAAGAGGTGCTGCGGCAGACCGACACCGCTTGCTCGGCGGTCAGTTGGAACTTGATGACGATGCCGGCACCGCAGGTTGTCTTTGGCTTGGTTCCGACGAACGGGTTCGCGATCGGCAATTTCGTAGGCGGACAGGGAGGGTGCCCGTTTCAGCCGGCGCTGCGCATTTTCGATCCGGTCCTATTCCAAGGCAACCAGAAGTAGCGATAGACTGCTATCTATGCGCTTTTTTCTCTGGTTGGTTGCCGCGGTGGCGTTTGGCCAGCCGTACGATGTCTTGATCAAGAACGGCCGGGTGGCCGACGGAACAGGAAACCCCACATTTTTGGCCGATGTCGCGATCAGCGGCGGGAAGATCGCCGCGATGGGGAAGTTGACCGGGACCGCGAAAACGACCATTGACGCCAAAGGCATGATCGTCGCGCCCGGGTTTATCGACATCCACAATCACTCCGATACGTCGCTGCTGGCGGATGGGAACGCGCAATCGTTTATGCGGCAGGGCGTGACGACGATGATTTTCGGGGAAGGCCCGTCGGCGGCGCCGTCGCGAGACTTTCCCCGGTTTACGAACTACTGGGAGCGGCTACTGAAGACGGGGATTTCGCCCAACGTTGGGAGCTATGTGGGGTCGAGCCAAGTGTGGACGCATGTGCGCGGGCCCAAGGCGGGGCCGCCCACGGCCGAAGAGTTGAAGAAGATGCGCGCGCTCGTCAAGCAGGCGATGGAGGACGGCGCATTGGGGGTCTCCAGTTCGCTGTCCGGGCCGCCAGGATCGTGGATCGATACGGACACCTTGGTCGCGATGTGCGAAGAAGCGAAGCCGTTCGGCGGCATCTACTCGACCCATATGAGGACGGAAGGAATTGGGGTATTCGAGTCGATCGCCGAGGCGATTGAAATTGGGAAGCGGGCGGGCGTGCCGGTGGACATCATCCACGTGAAGCTGGCCGATAACAAGCTGTGGGGCCGGATGCCGGAGGTGATGGCGACGATTGCCAAGGCGCGGGCGGAGGGCCAGGAGGTCGAGGCGCACGTG
>JBKJLJ010000547.1:0-2866 GCA_046597015.1 Bryobacteraceae bacterium | reverse complement strand
CGCTGCCACTGGACGGGCGGAACTTTATCCCGCTGTTGGCGCTATCGCCGGGGGTTAGTTTGCCGCCGGGGAGTGTATTGCCGCGCATCAACGGGAGCCGGCCGCGGGTTAGTGAGTATATCTATGACGGGATTAGTGTTTTGCAACCGGAGCCGGGACAGGTGGCTTACTACCCGATTCTGGATGCGATCGCGGAGTTTCGGGTGGAGACGAATAGTTACTCGGCGGAGTATGGCCGGTCGAATGGGGGGGTGATTCTGGTGAGTCAGAAAACGGGGACGAACGCGGTACGGGGGACGCTGTTCGGGTTTTTTCGGAATGAGAAGTTGAATGCACGGAACCTGTTTGCTTCGACGGGAGAGAAGCCAAGGTTTCGGCGCAATCAGGATGGGTTTGTGTTGGGCGGGCCGGTGCAAAAGGACAAGACTTTCTTTTTCGCGGCTTGGCAGAGGACGCGGTTGAATACGGGGGTGGTGCGGTTGAGCACCGTTCCGACACTGGCGCAGCGGCGGGGGGAGTTTTCGACGGTGGTGATGGACCCGGGGCGGGGGCCGTTTGCGGGGAATGTGATTCCATTGAGCCGGTTTGACCGGGTGGCGCGGGAGTTAGTGGAACGGTACCCGGCCCCGAACGTGGCGGGGGCCGGCGCGAACAACTATCGGCGGGTGGGGCAGGAAGATACGACGGGCGACCAGGTTGATGGACGTCTGGACCGTTACTTTGGAGCGCGGCAGCGGGTGTTTGGGCGGTACTCGTTCTTGCGGGAGGAGAATCGACCGGTGAGCCCGTTGCCGGATGGGAGTGGGAATGTGCTTGCGGGGGTCGCGTGGACCCGGGCGGATAGTGTGGCGGGGGAGCATACGTGGAACCGGTCAGCGAGCGCGGTGAACCAGATGAGGTTTGGTTATACGACGCGGCGATTTGAACGCGCTTCACTGCGGGGGAGCGCCCCTTTGGAGATTCCGAATGTGCCGGTCAGTTCGTTTGCGGATGTGCTGCCGACTTTTGACTTGGCAGGTTGGCAGCAGATAGGGCCGCCGGCGAATGGGAACGCGCAATTCAGGACTGCGGTGACGCAGTTCCTGGATACCTATGCGGGCGTACGGGGAGGGCATAGTTGGAAAGTGGGGCTGGATGCGCGTTGGGTGCGGTTGGATGTGCTGCAGCCGGCGAACCCAACGGGCAGTTACCAGTTTTCGAGTTTGTATACGGGTAACAGTGTGGCTTCGTTTCTGCTGGGGCAGGTGGCGCGGTTCAGCATTGACGTACAGCCGGCGGTGATTCGGCCGCGGGCCCGGGTGGCGGAGTTCTTTGCCCAGGACGATTGGCGGATTTCGCGCCGATGGTCAGTGAATGCGGGGGTGCGGTATACGCTGAATTTTCCTTCGACGGTGGCGGGGGGAGGTACCCAGGTTTTCAACCTGGTTACGGAGCGGATGGAGCCGGTGAAGACGGCGCGGGAGTTGGAGCGGTTGAATTTTGCTCCCCGGTTGGGGGTGGCGTACAAGGCGCGGGAGACGCTGGTGGTAAGGGCGGGGTATGGGTTGACGTGGATTGAGCAGGCGGGGATTACGACGCCGTTTACGACGCCCTTATTCCCGCTGATTCAGACATTGGGCCAGCAGGCGGTGGACAACTCGGCGCCGGCGTTTGTTTTGTCGGCGGGGCCGCGGGCGGGGGCGCAGCAGGGGGTATTTGGGGTGCAGCGGGACAACGGGAGCGGATATGCGCAGCAGTGGAACTTGTCGGTGCAGAAGACCTGGGGGGAGCATTGGAGCGGGGAGGCGGGGTATTTGGGATCGAAATTGACGCGGCTAGGCGTGCCGGATGTGAACCTGAATCAGTTACGAGTGGAGCAACTCAGCGAGTTAGGCGCCAGACGCCGGTATCCGCAGTTTAATACGGTGGCCTTGTATCGGAATAACGTGGGGCATTCGACTTATCATTCCCTGCAGGCGCGGGTGGAGCGGCGATTTTCAAGGGGGCTTACGTTTACGGGCGCTTATACGTTGTCGCGGTTGATTGATGACGCCGGGGCGGTGTTCGATTCGGCGGTGGCGACGGGGCCGGCGGCGATTTTTCAGGCGGCGGATAGTTACAACAAGCGCCTGGAGAAGGACGTATCGACGGGGAATGTGCCGCATAACTTTTGGGCGGGGTTTGTCTACGAGTGGCGGGGATGGCAGTGGGCGGGGCTGGGGCGGGCGCAGGGGGGAAGCCCGGTGGCGGTGACGCAGGCGACGAATTTCAATGCCTTCGCGGGGTTTGGGGTGCAGCGGCCGGATCGGGTGGCCAATCCGCGGTTGGCGGTGCCCAGCGTGGGCCGGTGGTTCGATACGGGGGCGTTTATGGGGGTGGGGCCCGGCCGGATCGGGAACAGTTCGCGGAACCCGGTGGCAGGGCCGGGTTACCGGGCGGTGGATGTGATGATGGGGCGAGTGTTCCGGGTCGGGGAGAGGGTGCGATTGGAGGCGCGGGCGGAGGCCTTCAACATGATGAATACGCCGCCTTTGGGTAGTCCGAAGGGGAGTTTTGGGACGGCGGCGTTTGGAACGGTTACAACGGCGTTGGATCCGCGGGTGTTTGAGCTGGTGATGAAGGTGCAGTTTTGAGGAGGGATTATGGATGGTGAGGTGAAGAATCGGGTAGAGGCGGTGCGGAAGGGGCGGGGCCTGGGCGCGGCGGAGTTAGCCAAGCGGGTGGGAGTGAGCCGGCAAACGATTTATGCGATTGAGGCGGGGAGTTACGTGCCGAATACCGGTGTTACGTTGCGGCTGGCGCGAGAGTTAGAAGTGAAGGTGGAGGAGTTGTTTGTGCTGGAGGGCCCGGCGGGGGAGGCGGCGGAGGCGATGGCGTGTGAAGTGTT
>JBKJLJ010000282.1:0-2709 GCA_046597015.1 Bryobacteraceae bacterium | reverse complement strand
GGGCCATGGAGGAGGCGAGGATCCGAATGCCGGGGCCGCCGCTGACGAGGCAACCGAAAGCGCCGACGAGGGCCATGAGGCCGAGGGCGGCACCGGAGAGGAGACGGGCCCAGCCGGCACCGGCGTTGAGTCCTCGGCCGGTGAAGAAGAGGATGATCGCAAAAACGAGCACAATGATGGACACCGCGAAGGCGGCTTTGATGAAAAATTCGCCGAACGCAACGAGGGGGCGGAGGACCATGCCGATGCCGCGTTCGACACCGGTGAAGAGTTGGAGCATGCCGTCCTGGCTGGACTGGATTTCGCGGAGGGGCGGGATTGGGTGGCGGAGGATTTCGACCAGTCCGTAGCCGGTGTAGACGCTGCCGATGAGGGCGGGTAGGCCGAGGACGAAGGCGGCGATGTAGTGGATCCAGACGAGGGCGGTGACTTGGGGGTTCATGAAGAGGCTCCTAACAACAGGGAGGGCGGAGAGCGAAGCCTGAATCGATCACGGGAGGAGACGGAAGGTAAGCGAGACACTGGCGCGGACGCTGATTCGGCCCGGCGCCATGGTTCCAGAAACCTCGTCCCCGCCGCCGGGCTCTCCGGAGACGACGTTTTGGGAGATGTTTTGCATCATGCCCCTGTTGGCCATGCGACCGTAGGCGGAACCGCCGCCGTAGTTGTAGGCAGAGATGCTCTCGGGCTTGCTGACCTTCAAGCCGGCGGCAGCGGCCATGGCGGTCGCTTTTTCGATGGCGGCCTTGACGGCTAGTTCGCGGGCTTGATCGCGATACTTCCGAAGTTCCGACGTTTGAAAGTCGACGCCGTAGACGCGGTTGGCGCCGGCGGTTAGCACGGCCGACAGGAGGGGTTCGAAACGGGAAACGTCGCGGAGGGTGATGGCGATTGTTTTGTGGATCCGGTAGTGATCGATCAGATAGCCTTCGCGGCTTTCGGCGGCGCTGCGCTCCTGGTAGACGGGGTTGATTTCGATGAAGTCGGTTTGGACGTCCGCGGGGGCGACGGATTCCGCAGCGGTGGCTTTCAGGATGGCGGCGATGGCTTGGTCGTTGCGCGATTTGGCGAGGGGCAGCGAGGGGTTGCGGCTTTCGACGCCGACGGAGATGACGACGCGGTCGGGGGCAACTTTGATTTCGGCGTCGCCGGTGACGGACAGGCGGTTGTCGCCGGGTTGGCCGAAAAGGGGGACGGCGCAGGCGAGGAGGAGGAGGATTCGCATGGAGACAGTTTACTGGGGAATGGATGATTATAGAAAGATATGCGTTATGCAATGGTGGCCTTACTTGCTTTGATGGCTGTTTGGGCGGCTGAGCCGAGCCCGATGGCGGGACGTTGGTGGAAACACATTGAGTTTCTGGCCGATGACAAGTTGGAAGGGCGGGATACGGGGTCTCCAGGCCATAAGCTGGCGGCGCAGTATGTGGCACAGGAGTTCGAACGGAACGGTTTGAAAGCGGCCGGGACGGATGGGTATTTTCAGGCGGTTCCATTCGACGTTCGGCGGATTGACGAGGCGAAATCGAGCGTGGAGCTCGTGCGGGGCGGAACGGCGGAGAAGATGCAGTTGGGGCGGGAGGTGACGATTGGATTACGGGTGGCGCCGGAGCGGAAGGTGGAGGCCGGGGTGGTGTTTGCCGGTTATGGGTTTGCCGTGCCGGAGAAGGATTTTGACGATTTGGCGGGGTTGGATTTGAAGGGGAAGATCGTCGTTTACATTTCGGGGGTACCGGAGGGGATTCCGGCTGAGCTGTCGGCGCACTATCAGACGGCGGGAGAGCGTTGGGGTCGGATGCGGGCGGCGGGGGCGGTGGGAACGATTGCGATTCAGAATCCGGCGAATATGGACGTGCCGTGGGTGCGGGCGAGCCGGGCACGGTTGTTGCCTTCGATGGGTTTGGCGAACCAGAAGACGGACGAATCCGCCGGGGCGCAGATTGGGTTGACTTGGAACGCCGAGCACGGCGATAAGCTGCTTGCCGGGAGCGGACACACAATGGCGGAGTTGCTGGCGTTGGCGACGGCGAAGAAGCGGTTGCCGCGGTTTGCGGTGCCGGTGACGGTGCGGGCGGTGCAGGCCTACGACCGGGAGAAGGTGGAGTCGCAGAACGTGGTGGCGGTGCTGCCGGGGTCGGACCCGAAGTTGAAGGATGAGTTGGTGGTGCTCTCGGCGCATTTGGACCACGTGGGGAAGAGCCGGGTGTTTGAGGGCGATGGGATTCACAACGGGGCGATGGATAACGCGTCGGGGGTGGCGGCGATGTTGGAGATTGCGCGGACCTTGAAGGATGCGGGTGTGAAGTTGAAGCGGTCGGTGGCGTTTGTGATTGTGACGGGGGAGGAGAAGGGGTTGCAGGGATCGCGGTTCTACGCCGAACATCCGACGGTGAAGGGGAAGATGGTGAGCGAGTTGAACATGGACATGTTTTTGCCGTTGCATCCGCTGAAGATTATTCGGGTGTTGGGGCTGGACGAGTCGGATTTGGGGGATCGGTTTCGGAAGGTGGCGGAGCGGCGGGGGTTGCAGGTGCAGCGGGACCCGCAGCCGGAACGGAACATTTTCATTCGGAGCGACCAGTATAATTTTGTGCGGCAAGGGGTGCCGTCGTTATTCCCGATGTTTGGGACCGAGCCGGGGAGCGCGGAGGACAAGATTCAGAAAGCATGGCTGCAGGAGCGGTATCACGCGGTGTCGGATGACGTGAA
>JBKJLJ010000090.1:0-17087 GCA_046597015.1 Bryobacteraceae bacterium | reverse complement strand
GGATAAAGTTGCGTCCGTTGAGGGGGATGGCGACGATTTTTTGGGAGTCAATGACGGAGCCGACGGTGGCGTTCTCAGTTTGGAGAACGGCTGCGGAGGCGGAGACCTCGATGGACTCGGTGACGCTGCCGACCTTAATTTGGATGTCGACGCGGGCAGTGACACCGACTTGAAGTGCTAGGCTGGCGACGCGGCCGGACTGGAACCCTGCCCTATTGGTCTCGATGCTGTACTCACCCGCGGTGAGGAAGGGGATGGTGTAGCTACCGGCATCATTAGTATTGGTCTCGCGGACGGAGTTGGTCAAAGCGCTGGTGGCTTTGATCTTTACGTTGGCGACGGGTGCGCCGGAAGAGTCGGTGACGATGCCGGTGAGAGTCGCGGTATTCTGTTGGGCCGAGGCGACGGAAGCCAAGGCGCACAGCAGGGGCAACGCATACATTCTGGTAAACGCAGTTTTCATAGGGAAGGGAATCCTGAAGCGGAAGATTTGATCTGTTTGTATTGTAGCGCGGCAGAGGGGAAGAACCTTGGGGTATGGCGTCTTGTTTACAACGAGTTAGATGGAGCTTCGGTATTGGGTAAGGCGGTGCCGGACATTTTTGCGTCATGTGGTGACGCAGAGTTTGGCGGGGCAGGCAGAGAGTTTGCGGGGGAAGGTGGTTGCGATGGACGCGTTTGGCCCGTTTTCCGAACGGGCAGGGGAGCCGTGGATGGAGTTGGTGTCGGTGGGGTAGAGTCCAGAATCGGCAGAAGATGGGATAGCACAAGTGGCCGGCCGATAACATAGCTGCGGCGATGGAGGCAGATAACGCGTTTGGGGACGAAGGCGGGGGTCGGGAATGAACGAGGGGTTGCGGGGAGCGCCAGCGGATTGGGAGAACCGGAATTTGGAGATGCCGGTTTTGACGAGGTAGAGGCGCTGCCGGAGGTATATGCGGAGTTGGGTCGGCTGTCGGGGGGATATCGACGGGATGAGGGTCCGGACCGTACTTTGCAGCCGATGGTGCTAATCAACAAGGCGTATTCGCAATTGCTGGGGCAAGCGCTGCCGGATTTTCAGGAGTGGTCGCACTAGATGGCGGTGGCCGCGCGGTTGATGCGGCAGATTGGGACTGACCATGCTCGGACGCGAAGGGCGCATCAGCGGGGTGCGGGGCAGGAGCGGGTGGAAGGGGTGGCGCTTTTAAACGTTTCGAACGCGTAGCCGGCGGCGATCTTGGCGATGGATGATGCGTTGGCGGCGCTGGAGGCGGTTGGATCCGGGGAAGGCAAAGCTTTGGGGATGCGATTTTTCGGTGGATTTACGGCAGAGGAGACGATGGGGATCTTGGGGTTGACGGTGAGTTCGATTCCGCCTAAGTTCCACGAATGGCTGAGAACTGGTGTGGCCGTGGGCTCCGCTGCGGGGAGCACTTAGTACCGTTGGCTCTTAAGTTACTTAGACAGTTTGTGTCGGGTCAAGATTCCTGTAAACTATCGGCTTGGTGACGACGATCGTAATTCTCGCTTGGTCGATGGGCTACTTCTTCTATTGGCTCGCCTGGACGGTCCGGCTGGTGACGGGGCGGGTTACGGTTTAGGCGCTCCACGGTTTGCGGAAGGGGCGGGAGAGCATGTCGTTTGCCTTTTCGTCGTTGGTGAAGCGCTCGGTGGCGGGGTTCCACTGGAGATCGCGGCCGAGGCGCAGGCTGATGTTGCCGAGGTGCGCGATGGTGATGGAGCGATGGGCCTGTTCGATGGGCGCGACGGGTTGTTGGCGGGAGATGACACAGTCGATGAAGTTGCGGGAGTGGTTGGCGCTGCGATACAAATGGACGTCGTTAGGACCGGGCTCATAGTCGAGGAGCGAAAGGGGAGTTGCTTCGATGGCTCCGCGATTGACCCAAACGGAGCCTTCGGTGCCCTGGAAGGTGACCCCTTGGCGGACTCGGCTGGAGTAGATGAGTTTGACGCCGCTGGCGTAGATGGCTTCGAAATGGAAGTCGGTGGCGGTGTTCCAGAGGGTCTCTTTGGCCCAGGTGGCCTGGCCGTTCTTGATGGCGACGGGGCCGGAGAGTTCAGTGCCCATGCCCCACTGGGCGATGTCGGGATGGTGGCCGCCCCAGTCGGTGATTTGGCCGCCGGAGTAATCGAGGATCCAGCGGAAGTTGACGTGACAGCGCCCGGGGGCGTAGGGGGCGGCGGGAGCGGGGCCGAGCCACATGTCGTAGTTGAAGCCGGGGGGAACGGGTTCGGGGGCTTGGCGGTCGCCGGTTTGGCCGAAATCCGGGGTTCCGCCGGGGAGGCCGCACAGGACGGTGTGCAGCTTGCCGAGGCGGCCATTCCGGACGATTTCGCAAGCTTTGCGGAAGCGGGGATCGGAGCGCTGTTGGCTGCCGGTTTGGAAGATACGGTTGTTTTCAGTGACGGCGGTGACCATGGCGCGGCCCTCGGCGATAGTGAGAGCGAGGGGCTTTTCGCCGTAGATATCTTTGCCGGCTTTGGCGGCTTGGATGGTGGGGATGGAGTGCCAGTGGTCGGGGAGGGCGATGACTACGGCGTCGATGTCGGGACGGCGGAGGACGTCGCGAAAGTCTTCGTACGGGGTGCAGCCTTTGTAGATGCCCGAGCGTTGGGCGCGGGCGTAGTGCCATTCGACGAGGTCGCGGGCGGGTTCGCGGCCGGCGAGACCGCCGTTCCAGTAGCCGGGGGACTGGCGGTTGACGTCGCAGACGGCAACGACTTGGACTCGCTCATCGGCGAGGAAATTCTTAAGATCGTTGGTGCCTTGGTTGCCGCAGCCAATGAGGCCGACGGTGACGCGCCGGCTTGGGGCGACGGTTGACTGCAGGCCCAGGGCGGAGGCGGGTACGATGGTGGGGGCTAGGGAGGCGGCTAGGAGATCGCGTCGACGCATAGCCGCGATGATCGCACAGATTGGTTATTGCGGGGCGGCCCAGCGGTGGAGCGTGGCTTGAATTTCGCGGAGTTGGATGGGTTTGGTGAGGTAGTCGTCCATGCCGGCGGCAAGGCAGCGTGCGCGGTCGCCCGCGAGGGCATTGGCGGTGAGGGCGATGATGGGAGGATTCGGATGGGTGCGGCGGATGGTAGTGGCGGCTTCGAAGCCGTCCATCCGGGGCATTTGACAGTCCATGAAAATGAGGTCGTAGCGGAAGGAAAGGGCCATGGAGACGGCGTCTACGCCGTCGCTGGCAATGTCGACGTTGCAGCCGGCCTTGCCGAGTAGGTGGGCAGCCAGTTTTTGGTTGACGGAGTTGTCTTCGGCGAGGAGGACGTGCCATCGTTTCGAGGTTTTAGAGATCGGGGCGAGGGCAGGTCGGGGAGGAGTGAGGGGATCGATGGGAGGAGCTGTCCGGCGGGCGGCGCGTTCGAGAGCCCCGAGGAGTTGGCCAGAGCGGACAATGGGTTTTTGGAGGACATCGGAGAAGCCGCGGGCCACCAGGCGGCGGCTTTGCTCGCGGCTGGTGCCGAACGAGCTGAGCATCACCAAGGCGGTGGAGCGCAGCGAGTGGTCTTTAAAAATGACATCGGCCAACTGTTCGCCGTCCATTTCGGGCAGGCCGTGGTCGAGGAGCGCGACATCGAAGGGTTCGTGGCGCTCGAGGGCGGCTTGGAGGAATTGGAGGGCTTCGGAGGCGGAAGAGGCGCTTTCGTGGGGGAGGTGCCAACGGTCGAGTTGGGCTTCGAGGAGGCGGCGGTTGACGGCGAAGTCGTCGACGATCAGGACCCGCATCGAAGAGGGAAGGGCGTCGGGCTCGGGGGCGGTGTCAAATCCCAGGACGGGTTCCGCGGGGAGGGTGAACCAGAAGGTGGAACCGGCGCCGAAGACGCTGGAGAAACCGATTTCGCCGCCCATGGCTTCCACGAGTTGGCGGCAGATGGCGAGGCCGAGGCCAGTGCCGCCGAATTTTCGGGTGGTGGAGGAGTCGGCCTGGGTGAATTTGTTGAAGAGGAGAGATTGCTTGTCGAGCGGGATGCCGAGTCCCGAATCGATGACGGCGAAGTGGAAGGTGCCCGGGGAGGGGACGGTGGCGCGGAGGATGACGTGACCCTGGGCTGTGAACTTGATGGCGTTGCTCACGAGGTTGAGCATCACTTGCCGGATGCGGCCGGGATCTCCGAGGAGGATTTGCGGGGCGTCGGGAGCCCAATCGAGGACAAGCTCGACACTCGAATCGGTGAGTTTGGGGGCGAGGAGTTCGCAGACTTCGATGGCGGCGAGGTGGACGTCGGCGGGGATGGATTCGATGGTGAGCTTGCCGGCTTCGATTTTCGAGAAGTCGAGCAGGTCGTTGATGATGGCCAGAAGGGCTTCGCCGGAGTGACGAATCGTTTCGACGAACTCGCGCTGGTCCTCATCGAGAGGGCTATCGACGAGGAGATTGGCAAAGCCGAGGATGCCATTCATGGGCGTGCGGATCTCGTGGCTCATGGTGGCGAGGAAATCGGCTTTTGCACGGGTGGCGGCTTCGGCGGTATCTTTCGCGTCGCGGAGGGCGAGTTCGGTGGCCTTCCGGTGGGAGACGTCCTGCAGGGTTCCGTGGAGGCCGATCAGGCGTCCCCCGGAATCGAGTTCGGTTTCGCCTCGGCCGACTGTCCAAATCTGGGTGCCATCCGCCCGGATCATTTCCAGATCGAGCTCGTAGGCGGTGCCGACGGAGATTGCTTCGGTCACGGCGGCCTCGAGACGGAGCCAGCTTTCGGGGGTGTAGAGGGCCCGCTGGGCGCGGTAGTTCGGAGCCGCGAGGCTGGGGTCGAGACCGGTGATGCGATAGAGTTCAGGGGACCAAAGGACCGTATCGGATTCGACGTGCCAACGCCAACTGCCGACGCCGGCCATGCGCTGGGCCTCCCGCAGTTCCGCTTCCCGGGAGCGGAGCGCTTCGGTGTCGCGGAGTTGGGCGGATTCGAGGCGGCGGAGGGCGGTGACGTCGCGTTGCACGGAGACGTAGTGGGAAATTTGACCGTTGGGAGCGCGGAGGGGCGAGACGCTCCAGGCCGCGCAATAGGGCGAGCCTCCTTTCCGATAATTGATCGTTTCTCCGGCGAAATTTGTGCCAGAGCGGAGGCAATCGCGAAGGGTTTGGAGGGCGATTGGGTTGGTGTCGGGGCCCTGGAGGATCCGGGGCGAGCGGCCGAGGAGTTCGGCGAGCTCGTAGCCTGTCACGGCGGTGAAGGCGGGATTGGCATAGACAATATGAGGGCCGGGGGCGACCAGTTGGGCGTCCGTAATGACGATGGCATCTTGCGCATCGGCCAGGGCGAGAGCGAGAAGGCGGGTTTCCTGTTCCGCCAACCGCTGCGCGGTGATGTCTTCGGTGACCATCAGGAGCAAGGATGGGGGGCCTGGGGAATGAGTCGCATTGGTTCTTACCCAACGTATGCTGCCATCGGGATGGAGGTAGCGTTTTTCAAATTGCACGGAGGGGGTGTTGCCGTTCAGACAGGCTTCGAGAGCGGATTGGACCGAGGCGAGATCTTCGGGGTGGATGAGGTTTATCCGGTTGCGTTGGGACAGTTGGTCGAGGGAATAGCCGGTGATTTGGCAGTAGGCGGGGTTGGCATTGAGGAAAGTTCCCTCGGGATCGCTAACCGAGAGTCCGACTCCACTGCCCCAAAGGAGCGAGCCAAAGAGGTTTTGGAAGTCATCAGGCACCAATGTTGGACTGAGTGTTTGCAATCGAGATCCCTCAAAGTGGGTATCGACTGCTTCGCCGGAAATAAGAGGAATTGGCCTAGGGAAGGGGCGAAAGGAGGAACTCCCAGAGTTGTTGGCAGGCGGTGGGGGAGAGTTGATAGCGGGGCATGACGGGAGAGAATGCAACGCCGGCGGGGTCTCGTCCGGAATGTAGGCTGGAGCAGAAAGCGGATAGGGAGTGAGCCGAGGGGGGCCCACCGCGGCAGGGGCGTTTCGAGAGGAGAGCGGGAGCGACCCAAACTTTCGTCAGTCTCCCCGCCACCTTTGGAGGCTGTAATTGGGCCCGTTGGGCGAACCTGTGCGAGAGTTTTCAAACGTCTGGGAGGGGAGCCAGTGCGGAAGGTTCCGGGGTTGCCTTGGTTTTTGATCCGGGAGTCCGAGCCGGCGTGGAAATGGCAGGTGGCGCAAGCGATGGCGTTGTCGCTGGACAGCTGGGTATCCCAGAAGTAGGCCTTGCCGAGGGCGATGGCGGCGGTGCGATTCTTGACGAAGTTCGCAAGGGTGGACGGCTCTGGGACGGGGACGCTATTGAGGAACCGCGCACAACGGACTCGCTACGGCACGGCAGGAGGGGCGAGTTACTCGCCCCTTGGTGCCGCGCCGGAGCGCTTTTGAGGGATTGCAGTTGGCGGGAAAGCACGCGGATAGTCAAATTAGCGTTTGCTAGGAGGCCGGCGGAATCGATGGCGCGAGCCGTGAAGACATAGGCTCCGGGGGCAAGGTTCTCGGCCGAAAAAGAGAATGGAACGGTGGAGGATTCGGTGAGTTTGGTGGCACCGTTATACAATTCGACGCGCGCCAGGTTGCCGTCGGGGTCGGAGGCGATAACGGAGAATGAGACGCTGGCCGGGGAGGGAAAGGTAGCTCCATTAACGGGCGCTGCCAAGGAGACGGAGGGGGCCGCGTCCGCTGGGGGCGCAGGGTTGATGATGATGTTAGCAGGGGTGGAGTTTGTGAAGAGACCGGCGGCGTCCATGGCGCGGGCCGTAAGGGAGTAGGAGCCGGGCGGGACGATATTCCAGGAGAGGGAGTAGGGGGAAGTTGGTGATGACCGAGCCAAAAACTTCGACTTCGGCGAGTTGGAGGATCGAAGTTCCCTCGAGTTGGACGCGGACGTAGCGCGCGGAGCGACTGAGGGCGAGGGTGGTCGAGGGGAGGGCGACGCCCGGCTGGTCGGAGAGGAAGACGTGGAAATTGGACAGCAGACTGGTGCAGCAGTTTGTGCGGTTCCAGACCCGGATGGAGGTAAGGAAGGCGGAGGCGCCGAGGTCGACCTGCTAGAAAGGTTGAGTTTGGCTGGCGGTGATGGCAACCGAATCTTGGAAGTAATCGCCATTGGTTCTATCGTCGACGGCGCGGGAGGCGACCGCGCCGTTGAAGTTGGATTCTCCGGCGACGCCGCCGGGCCAGGTCGAGGGGGTGTAGATTTGAACTGGATAGCCGATGGACGGGGTGCCGGAGGCGGTAAGGGCGAAGAGCCAATATATGCCGGGGGGAGAACGCTTTGGATAGAGTCGAGGGTGAGGTCGTAGTTGCCGGTGGAGATTTTGGAGTGGGGGACGGGGATGTAGCGTTGGTCGGAGTTGATGCCGTGGGTCGTGGCTTCGAGGCGGATGAGGCGGAAGCCGGTGATGGTATTGGAGCCCTTGAGCCCGATGGTTTGGCCAGGTTTCAGGTCGGCTGCGGCGAGGTCTGTGGCGGGGCGGAGGGCGGGGGTATCGTCTTCGTGAACAGATACGACGGCGAATAGATTTGCAAATCAGCGTGGTTAGCTTAGCAGTCGCAGAGGCCGCCGCCGCTCATGAGAACGCGGGCATCGCGGAGGAGAACTGCGGCGACATGGGTAGCCGCGCGGGACGGCTTGCGGGGCGACGGTGCGCCATAGGCCGGTCGATGGGTTCCAGATTTCGGGGACAGTGACGCCGCCAGAATCGGAAACTTTGATCCCGGATGTGTTGCCGGCGAGGACCATGACTTCGCCGGTCGGAAGCATGACGAGGTTTTGAAAGGCTCGGGCGTAGTTCATGTTGCCGTTGGAAGTGGTGACAGGGGTTCCGTTCGTAGCATCGATGACGATGGCCGAGTTCCAGACGGAGGGGGAGTAACGATCATCGCGGCCGCCGTTGAAAAGAATTTTGCCGGCTAGGAATTGGACCGAGGCTCCGCGTTTGCGATGGAGATCGACGTCGGGGGTGCGGTTACCGATGTCGACGGCGCTGCAACGCCATTGAAATCGAGCCAACGCATGGATTTGAGGAGACCGGCCCTCAGGATCCTGCCGTTAGGCATGAGATGAAAATGGGGGAACCACTCGTTGTCATCGTCGACGAGGCCGTTGGGCTCGCTCCAACTGGTCATGGAGATGCCGGAAAGGGCGCTCCAGCTATTAGTGTTTTCGTTGAAGTTTTCGGTAAGGGTGCCCCCGGAGCGCCCCCACATGGTGAGGAGGCTGCCGGTGGGGAGGGCGATCGAGGAGTTGTACCAGCGGCCGGAGAGCATATCGCCGAGGCGGCCCCAAGATTGGGCCCATTTCGGAATGATGCCGAAGGTGGAGGTGGCACCGACGTCGGCACCGCCGCCCGAGGAGATGATGCGGCCGTCGCCGGTGGAACAAACAGAACAGAGGGTCTGGGACGCCGAGCTAGGATCCAGGACCATGATTCTGCGGAATGAACGGATCAACCTCAGTTTCTGGAAAATTTCGGCGTATTTCGATCCCCAGAAATATGCCCTGGGGGGTAGAGAGGGGGACTCCAGTTACTGCGCGGCTAAGGCGGCAACCACTAGTTCCAGGGTCTTGGGAGAGGTATCGCCTAGGACCTTTTTATCGGGGGCGGTCCACTTATCGCGCGAGCCGTCGTAGGAGTACGGTACTGGAAGGCGGGTCAGGGCGGGATCGTATTGGCCTTCGGTACCGCCCAGCTTGAAGACGACGAGATCGAGCGAGGGGACGACGAATATGCCGTGTCCGCCGGCGCCGCCTTTCCAGAAGGCGTCCTTGGGAAGGCCGGCGACGTGGGCGTCGTCGTTGACGTTGAAGTTGAAGGAGTGGGTGTAGTGGGGGTTGTATTTGACAGATTGACCGCAGAGTTTGACGAAGTCGGCGGGGACGATTTGCTGCTTACCCCAGCGGCCTTGGTGGAGGAGGAGGTAGCCGAAGCGAAGCATGTCGGTGGAGCGGACTGCGATGCTGCCGCCGCCGGGGGTGTGGAGCATGCGGCCATTGGCGTCAATGCCGCCCTTGAGTTTGGGGCGGTACATGGCGTAGCCCCAGGTGCCGAAGCCGAGGGGCGTGGTGAGATGTTTGCGCATGAACTCCTCCATTTCGATGCCGGAGACGTGGCGGACCATAGCGGCGGGGATGTGGCTGGAAGCCGTGGAATAGGAGTAGCAAGCGCCGGGGGCGCACCAGAGGGTCTGCTTCAGCGCGAAGCCGTCGGTGGTGGAGTATGGGCCGTTGTCTTCAGTGGGGTTCTCCCAGGTCTGGCGGGCGCCATTAACGTAAACGGGGTTGGTGCCGCGGATGCCTGCGGACATGGAGAGGACTTGGCCGAGGGAGATTTCGGCTTTGCGGGGATCGTTGAGGGGGAAGGCTTCGGCGGGGAGGAGTTTGGGGGAGAAAATTTTAGTGTCGAGGCCCTGGGGGAACAGGGCCGGCTTCTGCTTCATGACGATGGCTGTGGCGAGGGAGGTGAAGGCCTTGCCAGTGGAGGCGAGTTCGGGGAGGGCTTCACGATTGCCGCGGCCGAAGTATCGTTCGTAGACGAGGTGGCCCTTGTGAACGACGAGGAGGCCGCCGTGCTGGGTCGTGCGGGCGACGTATTCGAAGACCTGATCGAGCTTGGCGGTGAGCGCGGGGTCAACTTTGGTGCGCCAGCCACCTTTCGAATCAGGGGGAGGGAAGTAGTCGGCGGCGACGAGAGAAAGGGTGGAGAAGGCGAAGAGGGTTATGAGGCGCACGGGGACCATGATACTTTAAAGCAGGATGAATGATGAACAACCAATTTTGACGCATGAACTCGACATGGAGATTCTGGCGAATTTTCATGGGCCGAATGGCGAGATGGAGGCCCGGGCGGTGGAGAGCGTCCTGCGGGCGGCGGGGATCGAGGTGGTGGTGGAGGGGGCGATCGGATTTTCGAGTATGCCGTTTGAAGTGAGCGTGCCGCGGAACCAGGTGGAGGAGGCGCGATCAGTGTTGGCGGCGGCGTTGGAGGCAGGTCCGGCGGCGGCGGAAGAAGCTGAAGATTGGAGCGAGAAAGATTAGTTGCGGGTTGAGCCAGCGAAGGCACTGGTCACCTCCGATTTTCCACGCGAGAGCGCCCGCCTGGCGGATGGTAAGGAACTGGGCGAAAAGACGGGGATAGCCGACGAAGGCGCCTCTTGCGCGGGCCTCGGCCCGGCCTAGTTGGCGGGGTGGCGTAAGACCTGGGCGCCAAGGCGGAAGACGAGGTCGAGGCTGTTTTCGTTGTGTACAGCGTGGGAGGCGGTCTTCCCGCGATCTTCGGGGGGCACCGGCTAAGGCCAAGTCTGAGGCCCACGGTCTGCCCAGAGGCCGAAGTGGTAGAAGGACTCGGCCTGGAGGGAAAAGAACGGCTCGTTGGAGACGGATTGGGGGTGAAGGACGGCGAGGCGGGTTCCGCACTAGCCCTTGCCTGCGAAAGCGATGTCGATGGTTTGGATGGCCTTTTGTTATCGCCCGGCGACCTGTCCGATTCTACTCGTCCGGTGCTAGGCGGTCGACTTTTTTTCTGCGAACAAGGATCCTTTGCCCGGCAGAATCGAGAAAATTCCGCTTAACGCGCTTTGTTTGTGCTTTGCCTTTTCGGTTTCTTTCGCTTCTTCGCGCTCAACTAGGCTGTAGGCGAGTTTCTTGAATTCACGACCAAGGTCGGATTTGGAGTCGACTGGCTTGCCCGCTGTTAACGCTCGGCTGACCCCTTGATAGTCATTCGGAAGCGCAATCTTGACGGGAAGTCCCAGGAGATCCTCGATCTGCCTGGTATCGATCTCCGACCGTTTGTGGCTTCGATTGAGGACCAGTTCGATGCGATCGCCCAAGTCGAGGGTCTTCAAATAATTGAACCGTTCGCGGGCTAAATGAAGCGAGGAAATCTCCGCCGTCGTCACGAGGAAAATTCGTCGCGACTCCTCCATGATTTCGATCGAGTATCGCTCCATATTCCCGGATAAATCCACGGCGACCAAGCGGTAGTAGCGACGCATGAATTCCACCAAATGTCGCATCTGGGTTGGCTCAATGCGGTGTCCTGGGTTCAGGCGACCCGAGTGCATGACGTCCAAGTCACCAATGGAGGTGACGAGTTGCGGCCACAGCGCCTCGTCCATTTTCAGGGCGCTCTCGGCGGCGTCAGTAATGCAAAACTCGTTGTCGAGCTTCATCATGAAGCGCTGCATCCCAGAGTTCAAGTCCAGATCAACCAGAACCGTTTTGCAATTTCCCAACTTTGCCGCTGCCGACGAAACGTTCATCGCGATCGTGGAAGCCCCGACCCCCGGCTTGGCTGGCAAAAACGAATAGATATAGTCCGACTCGAACGAAGCCAACGGCTTGCGTTGCAGGTTTTCTTTCACTCGGGACAAGGTATCGATGAATTCTTGAGCCCGGAACGGGGCCCCGATGAATTCCCGAATCCCCACCCGCATGAGGTCCAACAGTGCTTGGGGATTGGTTTCGTTATTGATCGTAATGATCTGAATGCCGGGAACGGCGGTCTCGGCCACCTGGGCGGTCTCAATTGCTTTTTCGACCGAGGCCAGACTCAGGAAAATAACCTGAGGACCATGAGCGCGAATCGCCTTCTGCAGATCGTTGGCGGAGGGGTATCGATCCAGCGTCCTGGTTATTGCGATTTGTCCGACTTGAGAACTCAAATCGATCAGCCGATCAGCGAGATCAACATCGGGACTGATAATTATGCCGCGAAGCATCAGTTCAACCTCCCGGCCACCCGCGCAACTCGAATCTTGTGGACTGCGGATACCTGACCCATGAAGTACTGATCGGCACCCTTCGACATTCGCTTTAGGCTGTTATCGATAATTCTCAATCGGATTCAGGCGAACACCTGAAGATTCGATAAGCTAAGGATCATGAACGAACCGTTCGAAATCACTTGCCCCTGCTGCCAGGAGATTCTCACAGTTGACCCGGTCTCGGCCAAGGTTGTTCGTCTCGCCTCCACCCCTTCCCGGGCCGCCACCTTCGATTTAGCAGAGGAGGTAGCCAAGCTCCAACTGAGCAATGCGACCAGAGAGCAACGATTTTCTGATGCTTTGGCCGGCCATCGCCGGCACCAAGAGGCACTTTCGACCCGCTTCGACGATTTGTTTGCCAAAGCCAAAGAAACGCCCGACGAACCACCCCCGACCCGCGATATCGACCTTTAAGACTACCGCGCCAACTCCGGACGCAAATCCAGCGCTTTCTGCCAACACTCGGCGGCCCCGTCACGGTCCCCTTGGGCCTCGAGCGCGTGGCCCAGGTTAACTAGGCCTTCGACGAAAGCGGGGTTCGCCGTCACCGTCCGCCGATAGAGTGCCTCGGCTTCGCGAGCCCGGCCGGCCCGTTGCAGCGCGACGGCGACATTGAAGCTTAGCGTTTCCGATCCGCCGCCCCGCCGATCCACTTTTTTTAACGCCTCGGCTGCTCGGTTAGCGTCACCCCGTTCAACCGCCAACTGGGCCATCGCTTCGTGCATTTCTGCCCGCTCCGGTTGGCGGCCCGCCGCAGATTCAAAGGCCTGCCACGCCCGATCTAAATGACCCGCCCGCCAAGCCAGTAGGCCGAAATTGAACTGCGCATCGAGCCAATCCGGCTTAATCCGGAGCGCTTCGGCAAATGCTTTCGCAGCCTCAGCCGGCCGGGCATCTTCGGACAGAAGTTCCCCCAGCAGATACCACGCATCATGCCGTTGCCGATTGCCTCCGACTAACCGTTGGAGCGCCTCAATCGCCGCCTTCTGATCGCCCTGCCGTTGGGCCGCCAACGCCAAATTCCAATACGCCGCCTCCGAACGGGTGCCAGCGGCCGCCTTCTCCCATTCCCGCCGGGCATCGGCCGCGGTGCCGCGCCGGTCTTCAAGACCGGCCCGCTCAAATAAAGCGCCGGGGTGATTCGGCTGCAGTTCGAGCACCCGCCGGAACGCAGAATCCGCCACCGCATCGTTACCGCTTCGCGCGGCCGCCGTCCCTAAACCCGCCCAAACCTCGGCTCCCTCAACTCCTGCAGCAATTGCACCTTCAAAGAAATCCACCGCAGTTTTGAAATCACCACTCATCAAAGAGGCAACCCCTAACGCCTCGTGGGCCGGACCGGACTCGCCGTCGAGATCAAGTAATTTCTGCCCATACCGCTTCAGGCCCGGCAGGTCCCGTTGCGCCGCCGCGGCGGCCAGGCAGTTCTTGGTTAAATCAATCTGTAGGGCGGCATCCTTAACCGACACCTTGTCGTACTCGGCGACTGCTTCCTCATACCGCTTCAGCAGTTGCAAGGCTGCCGCTCGCCCGAACAGCGCCGCTTCCGACGTCTTGTCTTTGGCCAGTACCCGGTCAAAGGCCTCCAGTGCCGCCTGGCCCTTCTGCTGCTGCAAACAAGCAATACCTAAACCCATATGAGCTTCGAGCCGTCCAGGCTGGTTCGCCAAGCTCTGTCGAAAACTCGCCTCAGCTTCCACCCAAGCGTGAATTCGATGTTGACAAACGCCCAGGTTGAAGGACCCGGTCGCGTGTTGGCGGTCGAGTTCCACCAGTCGCCGATACGTATCGGCGGCCTGCTCCCACTGCTCGCTCTCGAAATGAAACTGGCCAAGCATGAGATAAACATCGGGATGACGATCGCCCCCCTCTACGGCCGCCTTCAGTTCGGCTATGGCCTCTGCCGCTCGCCCTTCTATATGAAGCGAAACCGCTTTCACGATCGAAGGAGAAGACGCCGCTCGCATTTTCATCGACGGCATCGCTGATTCAGCCCGGAGCAGCGCCTGTAAAGGTGCGTCATCAATGAACCAAAGCCAGCGATCGTCCAGATTTTCGTTACTCATCGATTTTCCCCTCTCTCCACTTTTTCTATTACTGGCGCCCCTTCTAGAAGGACACTTGAACCGTCTTGATCACTGCCCGTTCGCCCCGCTCGTTGCTGAATCCGGCCGCGCCCTGGGTCAGCCGTTGATCCACCCAAACATCCACCGCCTGACCATTGACATACGTGGTAATTTTCGGGCCTTTGGCTTCGGCGCGGATCTTGTAACTCCCAGGTGGATTGCTTGGCAGCAGCGAAAGGGGGACCTGCGTATGAGCGTCCTCCCGGCCGTCAATCACCCCAAACCGGACTAACTTTACCGATCCACTCCGGTCGGTCTCCAACTTGAGACAGTAATAGTTCTTGGTATCTTTCGCCCGTACAATCCAGCCTAAAGAACGTTCCTGGATCGTGCCCTGAAATTCAATGACGTAGTCGGTCATCCTTCTTGATGGCCGGTAGATCGAGAACTGTCGCCCTCGGGCCACCCCGGCCAGATCGGTCGCGAACTCGGAGCCCCAGCTATCACCGCCCAAGTTCGGGGCCGAAGCCGCCGGCGAAGGCAGGCTCATCGAGCGAGGACTCTTTTTGACTTCTGCCGGTCGCCCATTAATGAGCCACCCTCCGATCGAGAGCAGAAACACGACGACCGCCGCGCCCTTCTCCCACCACGGCATCCGATACCAGAGTCCGGTCGCTGCCGAACTTTTCGGTTGCGCACCGAACGTCGGGACGCTGATCGGTGCTTCCACCTCTTTCTGCTTGCTTACGGTAGCCTTTTCGACCTCGGCCTCGGGCTGGTTGCCTTTTTTGCCTTCCCATTGGATCGGCGCGTTCGGCTCAGACGGTGCTACTTTCGTCTTCGCCACTTCCGGAACTGCCTTTTCTGCACGGCGAGCTTCCAGTTTTACTTCCAGAACCTTTGCTTCGGCGGACTTTACGTCGGCGACGGGCTTCGAGACAAGCACCGGCTTTGCTTCCGCCGGCGGTTTCTCGCTGGGCTTCGCCACCGTAGGGGCCGCCTCCGCTGCCTTGGCCTGCGGGGTGGTGCGCTTGACTTCGGCTGCGGCTGGCTTATCCGCTTTCGATTCGTTCGACGGCCGGGGCGCGATGACGATCCTAGGCCGGAGGGGCAGCATCGTCGATTCCGGAATTTGCATCGACACCTGAGGCATCGCGATCGCTTCGCTGGTGGCGACGGGCTCGTTTACTGCGCGGACGACTTCGGGCTTCGTCGCCTTTAACGTCGCGATTTGGGAAGGAACCGCGGCCGCCGGGGCGGGGGACTTCGCAGCAGGGGCCGCGATCTCTACGGTCGGGGGCGAAGTCGTTGCCGGTTGCGGTGTCGGCTCGACGGCTAGTCCACCCTCACCATCGTTTGCTGCGATCAACAGCAGCCCATTCCATTGCTCGGGCCACCGAGCGCTCCATCCTTGGCCTACCGCCGGAAGGTAAGCTTGCAGCGGCTTTCCGTCGGCCTTCATCGGCCAAAGCGGTATAGGCTCAGTAGCGAGATATTCGTCGATCACACCCACTCGCGGGCCGCGGGGGCCGTAAGTATCATTAATGTTCGCAAACGCCAACGCCAGCATCGACGTCATCGTTTCGCCCGTAAGCGCGGGCATTACCTGGCTGCCCTTCCGCAATTGCCAGTCCACTTTTGACGAGACCGGATGCGCTTCCAGGATGGCCCATACCTTCTGGGGCAGGAATTCTCCGAGGGGAGGCTCGGTAACCGCCATTACTGTCGTCGCAACCGAAGCAGATTCCCCATACCGACCCGACGAAACTGCCGCCAGCGCCGCTTTTGGCTTGCGCTGCTGCATCAACCGGCTCACCGCCAGTTGGTTCGATTCGTCCTGGTACTTCCGACCGCAATCTTCCGAACAAAATTCGGTGGGATTCCGGAGCTTTTTGAGAAGCGCCATTTCAACGCCACACTGCAGGCAACGCATTCGATGTCTTTCCCTCTGGGTTAATAGTAAGGGCACGAGGGTTTCAGAACCAGACGGCAAATTACCTATTTCTCCGAGGTACGGGCAAGATTTCTTAGAGGGTACTAAGGCCTTTGGCCGAGTTCAGCTCGATGGCCCAAAGCAAACAAAATACCTTAGCATTCGCCCTCTCAGGCCTAAAGTATCCACCGATTCCGACGATGGATTCACTGATAGAGCCGGTGAACTGGTTCGAGGAGTTGGAAAATGGGTAAAGTAGACGTATTTCAGAAGAGCGTAGATAATCTCCGGACTGCGATTCCGGAGTTGCGCGGCGTGCTGGTCGCCTCCTCCGAGGGGCTTCCCATCGCGCATTCCCTTTCTAATGGGGCCGACGCCAATCGCGTCGCCGCCATGGCCGCCGCGGCTTCCAGCCTTGGCCGCCGGGTTAGCGATAGCCTAAGTGCCGGCCAGTTTGAAGAGATTACGGTTGGTGGCCACGACGGTCAGATTTTCCTGTATTCCGCAGGTGCCAAAGGCGTTCTTGCCGTCATCGGGCCGGCCGGCTGCAACGCGGGACTGATCCATCTCGAAGCGCGCGGCGTAGCTCGCGAGATCGGCGAGTTCTTCAACTAAGCTTCCGCAGTTCCTGACCAAACCCCTACTGGCAGACTCCGGGCGGAGCTGCGACCCGCGCTCCGCTTGACGTTTCTTTGCTACGCTAACGGCGAATGTTGTCCCGCCGCCATTGGATAGCTGCGCTTACCTCTCCCCTTTGGCCATGCGCCTCCGCCCCCGCCCGCCCACTCGATTTCGCTGACCTGCCTGCAGCGGCTCTTCCTCTCGCCGGAGAACTGGGACTATCGAAAGCCTCCTGGCCATCCTACCTGGCCGCCCAGAATACCCTGCTCTCCACTCGAATCAGTGCCGGAACGGCCGAGGCGCTCACCTATTTCATCCTCCAATCGCGCCGCTTCACGTCTCTACCTCCGCTCGAACCGCTGGCTCTCGCTCGTACTGGCATCCTAACTCCGGACGCTGCCGTCCAAGCGCGCTTGTTGGCTTTCGAAGCGTCAGTCAGCCGGATCCAGGACGCCCGCCATGCGCTGCTAATTGATCTGTATCGCCAACTCCCCCCCGAGTGGTCTCTGGCGGTTTGCTACCGTCACACCCTCGCCTTCCTCCACGCCCGACTTACCGAAGCCAAGGAGCAGGAGGCGATCGACGCACTCTATCACCGCCGCGGACTCAGTAGCGACACCGCCATAGCGAACACCGCCACTCTGGAAGCCGCCTGGCCCCGCCTGCTGCCCGCGCCCCGTACCGCCCTTCTCATCGGCCCCGGCCTCGATCTCACCCGCCGCGAAAACTTCTCCGATGAGGCACCCCTCGCCCAACCTCAACTCGAACG
>JBKJLJ010001058.1:0-4105 GCA_046597015.1 Bryobacteraceae bacterium | reverse complement strand
GGATATCGGGAGCAATTCCGCCCTATGCTAACCAAAGCGGTCGACGAGAAGTACTTCCTGGACGCCAAGGAAGTGCAGACGTTCTTTAAGGATCTGGAATTGCAAAGCGTGCCGGCGTTAGATCGGAACGGTAAGTTGATATTGAAGGTGGACGACCGTGGCAACAAGGAGACGTTAGGCGTAACTAGGCAGAACTTGATTAGCTCTGAAAGCAGCCCTCGTCTTGCGTATAAGCTGATGCTGGCGAAGGTGAATTCTGTGCTCGCGGCGCCGAGCCGGAATCGGCCATCGCGCCGGGAGTTTGAAGCGGACTGGCAGCTTCTCCTCTCGCTCGCGCCGATTGCGCCACCCTATGAATTTTCCTCTCAAGACGGTAAACAGTTTCCTCGGTTTAGACAAACGGTGGATGTCGTCCCGTTCAGCAAGCGAAGTCAGAAGCTGCTTATGACGATCACGCATTAGGAGACTGTGGGAGATAAATTTGAGCGGAACGAATTCGCTGAGTTTCTTTGATCGTCAATGTCTTGAGCGCCGGATGGTCTGGTCGTAGGATATGACTATGGGCACGCGCTTTCGAATCGACAATATGGATCAGGCGCTGCTGATGCCGCCATCCCAGCACGAGTGGTTGCCGGAGTGGCACTGGTGCGGTTCATCGCCGATAATTGGATCTGGGTGAGGTCTACCGTTCCGATGAAGGCGATGGGCGAGGCTTGGCGCCGAATCCGCCGTAATTGATGCGGCGTCTACTTTTGTACGGGTATTACCGTGGGGCTCGGCCAATCCTGTGGTAAGGGTGAGGAGCGGACGCGGGGCTTCATGGATTTGTTGCTCCGAACCGCGGTACCGGTCGGCAGTTTTCGCATTCCGATGCAGGCCGCGGTCCTTTTAAAGCCTGTCCCTTATAAGTGTTAGGATCATCCTCTTCGTGATGGAGGCTACGAAACAATCAGTGGCGCTTTGCGATCCAATATACGGTGTACCAATTCGGGCCATCCGTTCTCAAATGGAGGTGCATCGCGTACGGGTGTAGTAGATGACAAAACATGCAGTCCCGGCCAGATGGCCGGGACCGTCGGATCATTGTGTCGATTTGCCGGTTTCCCTTAGCTGGGCGCTCGGCCTAATCGCCGCGCTCTGTCTGCTTGTTTACTCTCGCGCCCTCGCCCTGCCGCTCATTTCCGACGATTACATTCAGATCGATCTAGCCCGACATCTCGGCCCCGTCTCCGGCTGGCCGGAACTTGTCCAAGACCCGCTCTATCGCTGCCGGGCGACCTCTCTTATCCTCACCCACTGGACCGAGCGGCTATTCGGATTTCAACCGCTCGCTTTCAACGCTAGTAGCCTTTTGCTGCACATCGTTAATAGTTGGCTGGTCTTCGCGCTTGGATTCTGGTCGGTGGTTGGCTGGCGGATTTCGACCCTGGCCGCCTGCCTGTTTGCCGTTCGGCAGCACCATCACGAGGCGATCATCTGGTATGCAGCCCTTCCGGAACTTTTGGTGTTTCTCTTCACGATGCTGTGTTTGCACCTTTGGCTGGGCGCGGTTTGTTCCGTTACCTTGAACAAAATACACTATGCGCTCGCCTTCGTTTGTTTTCTGCTGGCACTGGCATCTAAGGAGTCCGCTGTTGCGATTGTTCCTCTTATGGGCCTGCTGGCCATACTCGGATGCAAGCATCGCTGGGTTCATCAACTGCGCTGGCTCACACCGTTTGCTGTCATTGCGGTCGTCTACTTCGCGGCGATCTATCAATCGCGGCATGCTCATCTTCATTTCAACGATGCGGGCACATTCAGGCTGGGTGTTCACTTCCTACCGGTGATCTTCCACAGCATTATCCACTTGGTCTGGGTTTGGGGCCTCCTGAGCGTTATCGCCGTCGTGTTCTGGTTTAGATGGCTTCCGGCTCCCTGGCACAGGTGTCTTGCGCTTGCAGCGGTGTGGATACCAGTATCCCTCCTGCCGTACAGTTTCCTGACCTACATGCCCCGCGTGCCGAGTCGGCATACTTATCTGGCTGGTGTGGGCGTCGCTCTCGTGATCGCTATTGGCCTGCTGGCGCTCGCTGCGCGTTTAAGCAGACCACGGTGGGCAGTATGGGCAGTGCTCACGGTGATCACGATCCACCAGTGCGTGTATGTGTGGTTTTGGAAGGATCAGCAGTTTGCCGACCGCGCCGCTCCGACGGAACGCCTGATCCAGACCGTACAGGCAGGCGAGACGTCCGTGGGCGTTCGCTGCTTTCCTTACGACCGTTCCGTCGCCGAACTTGCTGTCAGGATGCGGTTTGGCGAGAGCATGAATGTCGTCTTTCTCGCCGCCGACGCCCCCGAAAAGGCATTTCCCGTGCTCAATCTCTGTGCCGCCGCGCATTAACTACGCCGTGATCCGGTTTCTCTATAGGGGACGCGGTTTTCTTGGACACCGCACTTTGCCATTGGCATATAGAGGGAGGTTTTCTCTTGAATTCACCCCGAAGCGAAAGGCTGTAAGGGATATACCAATCCATTTGAAGGGTTTTACGTTTCCGAGGTCCGGATACGTGCTTAAAACAACACCCGCTTCGCCCAGTTTGCAAAGTCGCAATTGTATCGGAGTCGCGGCACACAGTCCCGAAAAGTACAGGGCACTGCGGCCCGATCCGGTGAATTTTCCAGCGCCTCCCACTGCTTCTTCTATCAACAATGTCTGTGCCGAATGTGCGGCTATCGGACCCATGGCCAGCATTGCAATCAATATTGGTAGTTTTAAGGCTCACTCGATCACGTCTCACTCGCAATTCGGGCGGTATCGGCAATCATCCTACTCCAGTAGCAATTTTCGTGCCACGAGATTTCCAGCTTCCCCCCTCATTCTTCGGAGCCGCCGGCTTCTAGGGTGGCACAGCTAATGCAACGGTTAGCTCTATTGGGGAGGTACAAACGCCCTGATGGGTGTGAAGCTATTCGACGGGGTGAGTCTCAGTCCCGTCACCACTAGGGAGGCCCGGCTGTCCAGTGCACGTATTACTACGGTCCCTTGAATACCGATTGTTTCAGCCGATAAGACGTGAAGAGTCTGGAGTTGCGACTCTCCGGCTCTCAATGTTAGATTCAAGGTGCGCAGCACTCTGCTGGAAGCGTCGACAATATCGAGGGTAACGCCAGTATCCCTCTGCGATGGATTGACCAAATATAGTAATGTCGTGTATCCGATGCGGCCATCAAAAAGCAAGTACTGCGTCTCGAACGGTTGCTCGATTGGAAATATCGATTCAAAATCTGGCCTCGTCGAATTACGGTTGCGAAGCGTCACCTCCCCGTAAAGCCCTGGAGTGTCGCAGGCTCCCGTGTCCGGACAACCGATGAACGCATGCCCAAATTGTGTATCTCTCCCCCCCTCAAATGTTGCCTCAAGCAAACCTCCAACCGCAAGCGTCACGGTAAATGAAGAGTCAGTGATTGTGCGGCCGTCAGAGAGCTTAAAAGTTGCGAGCATGGGTTTGCCTGTGTTGTCGGTGAAGAAAACTGGGATCGCAGTGACAGGCGAGATCCCCCGATTCGTCAATTTTATTGTCGAGGCCCATTCTCCACCAATAACGAACTGTGGAAGTACATATTCTTGCTTTTGGAGCTGAACCGCGTCACGCTGAAGCCGGCCGTTCGTTACCGAGTTGGCGGCATCTCGGCTTGGCAACTTCTGTTCAATGCCCTCTGCATGACTAACCAGGCACAGTGCGAACGGCAAAAAGAGGCGCGAAAAGCCCACTATCAATCCCCGCATAACGAATTATCCTCCTACTGAACCGATCAGATTGCTTCATCATATCCTAATTCGCGATTTTCGGCAGGACGTAGTCGATTCTCATGCAAGATGAGCCTGAAGCAAAAAGGGTGGTGCAAGGAGTTTTGCAAGAGCCTCACGAAGCTGAATAGCTTTTTTCGTTTGATTGGGGTCCCGTCAGAAAACGGAATATAACGTACTTTAAGACTGGGTTGAGGCTGGAATACAGCGGTGAAGTGTATGGACTGAGAATTCGAGGTTCTTAGCCATCTCTCGCAACTACCTATGGCGATCCTGTTCCATCCCCCTCAATGGCCACTTACCGGCCTCTGCTCG
>JBKJLJ010001021.1:0-8386 GCA_046597015.1 Bryobacteraceae bacterium | reverse complement strand
GCAGCTTGTGTGAAGTGACTATTCCGGGGGGAGGACGCGATTTGTCTGGCGTACCAGAGGATCATCACCGACATGCTGGCGGCGCTGAATAAGACGTGCAGCAGTAGGCCTATATGGGGTTGCAACCACCCCATTGCTTCCGCGCGGTGTCGCAATATGGCCAGCGCCAAGGGGATGACAAACGCAAGCGGAAACAAAACCCGAACCGCATCCGTTTCCGGACCAGCGCCGGAGAGCACCTTCAACATGTCTGGAATGCGGTGGCTGGAAGACAGCACAATACAAATCGATGAGAGGATAACCAAAGGCAAAAGGTCGATCCGCAAAAGGCTTGGGATACTGGTCAGCTCCGATTTTGAGAGCAGGAGAGATATCCAGCAGGATACGAGGAAAGCGGCCACCAAAGCAGTTAAGGCGGCGCGGATTTTTTCCCCCGCGAAGTTACGCTGGACCAGAAGAATGGTGCTGATAAGCAGAAAGCAGACACCGGTGGCTAGACCGAAAGCTTCGCTGGGCTGGGCGGGGGCGCCGGTATAAATCAAATTGGGGATGCCGACCCCGGTGACGAGTGACGCTCCTAAGAAAAGAAGACAAATTCGCGACGTGCGCACAACAATCATGACCGTGCGCCGATGAGCCTCCAGCCGGGACATTCTGACCGCAAATCCGGTAAAGATGAGCCCAAGCGCATCGTTTGGGGCGACCATGAGGCTGGACTCGGCCCCAGCGGTCCGCCCCAATGCCGCGAATAGTAGTGACTGAGTCCCCAGGGCGATAGCAAGGAAACAAGAAACTCGCAGCAGGAGGACAAACCCGCCGCTGTGGTGAAATCCTTTCGTCATACTGTCGATTAGATTTCTAACCCCAGCCGGTCGCGTTCTGTTAGCGGGGTTGATCTGTGATGGGTGCATTAGTTGGTCCTGAGGTTTGTCCCGGCCGGATTAGAGAGCCGTCGCCGCGTTCGGTATGCGAATGGAGCTCCGGCAGGAAAGTCCTTTCCCAGAAGAAGCTGCATTACACTGATGATCCACACTGACTCGCAGTTGGGACGCGCCGGCCTCAGTGTGGCCCCGATCATGAATGGCTGCCAGAACTTGCCAAGGAACTTCCATTCCTAGCAGCGAAAATATGGAGCTGGAGGCCCAGACCATTTGATTCGCGATTGTGGTGCCGTCAGGCCCGGCATTGTACTTGCCTTCCAGCAGGATTTCCCCAACGAGAGTGGGGTCAGCGGGAGAGGAGCGCACGGAAAGGGAGACTCTGCCGCGGTCGAGGCCCGAGGCGGACGGCAGGCAGGCATATCGTCCCTGTTCGGTTGTTTCCTGCGTCCATTCGCCAGTGGAGATACCGAGCGGGAGCAAGGCCCCACAAATATTTTGAGGACTGAGGTCCAGAGTTGCTGCCGTGGCGGCAGGAGGCATCACGCATTGGTGGAGGGCAAAGATTGCTAGAGCAAGTAAGGCAGCAGAGCCGGCCAGCGGCAGGAACGATGGAATGGTGAAGCCAACGGGGCCAGCGACATAAGTTACATTCCAGAGGCGGACTGCGGCGACGAATTTACCCTCCAGGCGAGGCGCTGGGAGAACCGTGACCATTAGATACATCTAGGTGCGCACAAACGGGGGGCGCATTTCGGCATTACAGTTAAACCTCTTCGTAGATCGTTAGAGTCTGGTAGGCCCCAATATGCTTTGTGGCCGAAAGAGTCAGGATTTCTGGATTCGACCACGAGTGGCATCCAGGGATAGCTGATGTTTCTGTTGAGGCTAACAAGTGCACGGTCGCACAGTGAAAGCCTTCGCAAATATCTTTGTGCTCAGTCTTCTCTCCAAGGATGAAGCGAGGGGCTAAAATTTGGAATAAGCTTTATTGCTAAGGAGATGAGTGAAACGACCTTAATGTAAAATTGATTTAATCATCACACCGTCGAATTTAGGCATAGATGGTCCACTTAAAGTGGCCTGAAGGCACCTATTTCGAGGGCGAAATCGGTGCAGGGGACGCACAAAGCTACAAAAAATGCGGAACCAATAGCACACTACACTGCGCCACTGCCCTTTTCCGCCTGCGACCGAATCAAGTGCATTCGTTGGATAACGGGTTTCGAACGTGCATAATCTCGTACTTGAGGAGAGCGACATCAGAGAAGCCCTCCGAGTCGACCCTGCGTGAAAATTCCCACCTCTGCGGAGGTGCCTGAGAAGGAGTAGCCCTACGCCAGCTTGCCGGGGTTCCGCAGTCGAACTGGCAATCTTATTGTATGACGGGATTAGGTTTGCAACACCAATGCCAATATAACCTCGGTGTTCGCCCAAAACCGGCCATGGAGGTTACCGCGATGCGCTCATCTCGGCGTTACGGACAGATCAGTCCGGAGGAAGCAGCTTCCCAGAGTTCCTGGCGGCTTCGTGGCGGGCCGGCGTGGTGAGCTACGACGTCGATCTTGCCGCGCGAGCGGTTGCGTATTACGGCTGCAACGGCGAGGAGTACCTCGAAGCCTATACCGTTGTCGAGCACGGTCTCGAGCCCGGTATCGAAAAAGCCACCTAACAGGATTGTTTGCCAGTCGGGCCGTTCTCAATCACGACATCGAGCGATAGAAACAACGTTATTTCAGCGCCTCGGTGATCTCAATGTCCCGCTTCAAAACGTCGGTGAGAAGCTGCGAAAGGCCAATTCCCTTGCGCTCGGCCTTGTCTGAGAAATACTCCCAGACACTCTTCTCAATCGATGCAGGTAGGAAAACAGCCGCGTCCGCCGAAATATGATGACGACCGCGCGTAGCGTTGCTGAAGTCGATTTCCACTGGCATTTCTTCGTCCATGGGTTGGTCGGTCATTGGCTCTCCGTGTAGTAGCGAATCTCGGTCGCCGTTGACCGGCGAGCGGTAATGAGTCGAATCTGGAACAGGCCAGCTCCATTGTCCTTCCAAAGGTAGGCTACCGACATCGGGACCCCATTGGTCGCCAATCCAATCGAGAACCAGCGTTCTTCCGACTCGCTGTGCGCCATGTCGGCGATTGTGAGAACTTGAGGATCAGCAAAGATTGACGAGGCCAATTCAAATCAGACACCGTGCTTGCGGAGGTTGGCCTCAGCCTTAGCCTCGTCCCATTCGAATTGGAACCGATGTTCATCTAAGCCCATTCTCTCCTACCATGCTATACCGTCGCGCTCATCCTACGCGGGCTCCTGATCGCCAAACATGCCGGAGAAACTCGCCAAGGCGGCTGCAACCAGACCCAGGCTGTTGCCCGGTGCACCAACATCACGCCGCCGGACCCATTCCGCGCTACACCATGGCGCTAATAATACCTCATCCCGCCGAGCAGCCTGTTGAGCGGCAGTTGGACCCTGCGGGAAGCCGTCACGCGCGATCTGATGAAAAGGTAGCAGATACCGACGAAAGACCGCGGCACGTAGACCGATCAGAGAGGGTAATGCCTTTCACAACTCGGCCGGAAACACACCTATCTGAATTTGTCTTAGGCTGGAACGGATGAACGGACCAACCAAAAAACGATCAGCCGCCCCCAAGGTCTTACTCGGAACATTGCAGCGATCTCTCGGAAGACACAGCCGCATCGGCTGGTGTCTTGGCCGCCAAAGCCACCGGAACGGAAGTGCTACCTTTGAAAGGATCGCCAGCAAATTTTGCCAGACAGGACGAAAGTGAAATGAACAATTTAATCCCCGCACTGCAGATAGTCGTCGCCCTCGGCCTTTTAAATGTATGGCTGCTTCGCTTCCGTCAAAGCACAGCCTACCGCGGAGGCGGGGCCCATTCAATGCCGGAAGAATTTGCCGCCTATGGGCTTCCAGGTTGGATGCTCTACGTCGTCGGCGCGCTCAAAGTGGGGGGCGCCCTGTGCCTGATTAACGGAATATGGTTCCCTTCCCTTGTATTCCCAGCGGCACTGGTCATCGGCTCTCTCATGGTGGGAGCGCTGGCAATGCACTTCAAGATCGGCGATCCATTGAAAAAGTCCATCCCTGCCCTCTTTATGCTCACGTCTTGCGTCCTCATCGGCTGGGCAGCGTTTCGCTGATCTTCTCAAAGAGCAGTCGCGAAGATAAAGAAGTTCAGAACAGCAAGTGAAAACGCCGGGATTGCGGCCGAAAGCGGATCTTTGATTCTGACGCGCGTGATCACCCCAAGAATCATCATCGCCGTCAATCCTCCGGCGGAAAGCAGAAGCAAGGGACTATAAAAATGCCCGATCACGATTCCAACACTGCCGGCAACCTGTAATACGCCGGTGAGCACGCGGAAACGGGCCAGACCGTAGCGTGCAAACTCCCGAACCATGCTTTCCGAGAACAGCGCGTACAGTCCATAAAAGCCAAAAAGGATGGCCGAGATGCTCTGGGCGATGGCGGCTGTGTCTGCCATGCCTAAAGGATCCGATGCGCAGCCATGTAAGGTTGGCTCCAGGCGACGCGAATGACGGTGGCGCGGTAAAACTCACCGGCGCCGCCTTTGCCGGCGAGCGCAATGGTCCGGTAGGGCCCGAATGTTTCGCCTGGAAAAAGCTGCATAGAACGCTAATTTCAAGGATACACAATCACAAAGCAGCTCGCGCCTGGATCACGCGCTATCCGGAGGTTCACCTCCACGATGATCGGCAGCTTTTCAACGGCCTCAACTCCAATTTCCGCGCTGGGTCCGAGGAAGCGATGTCGAAGGGGCAATCGCCTTACCCTGGGGCGCCTCGAAACAGACAACACCACCTCGACGTGTAGAACTCCGATCACACGGTAAAAAAATAAATATGCTCCCGCCATCTCTTTGACTAAAAACCAGTTAGCGATTTCGGCAAATCTACCAGCGTCAAATTCCGGAATCCCGCCGTCGTAGATTAAAACCGAGGAAGCGCTTGTGTCCAACACCGGAAACAAGCGCTTTTTGCATTTCGAAATCTCAATCGGAGTTCCCATCATGACCGAAGAACAAAAAGCCCGGCGTGCGGAAGTCGCCCGCGAAAATGGAGCAAAAAGCTGCGGCCCCGTCTCGGACCTCGGCAAGTACATCGCTTCTCTCAACAGCATCACGACCGGTGAGCACCTCGAATTACTCAAGGAGGAACTCCCCGAGTGCGTTGCCCTACTTTCCTCGGATTGTTGGATCAGTTACCTAAGGCTCTACCGGAAGCACTTACGCCAATTGCAGCCCAATTCCGGGTGCGAACAGACGATCGTCCGGCACATGGCGATCGAACTCTTCCACCTGGAGCGAACGATTTCACTCGAAACTTACGCCCGCCAGTGTCTCCTGGACGCGAACTTACGGGCTTACCCGGATATGCCCGATCAGATGCGCGAACTCACCAGTTACGAAAAGGGTCTCGAAAAGGAAAAGCTGTGGCGCTCTCTCCAGCGGGATAAGAAATCGCATCAGAGCGCCTACGCAAGCCATTACAAGATGCTGAAACAAATCCGGCGGGATTTCCCCACGGTTCCTCCGGAGCCAATTAACACCGACGCCGACAAAAACGGTGCCGAACCGCCGTTACCGCCTCCGGAAGTAGTGAAGGAGATGCTGGATCACGCCGACCGCGCCAAAAACGAACCCAACTATGAATTACCCCGTTGGGTCGCCGACATGCTGCTCGATGAGGAACTGATGGCCGAAATCGCCCCGACCTACGACGTCGCCGCGCTGCTCGAAAAGCTCACGGTCTCCCCGATTCCCCTGGCTGCCTAGAAAAAGCGGCAGAACAAAAAAGCGAACCCAGAACGATTGAGCCATAAACGGTACCTAACGCCCTTATTTTCGAAGACTTAGCGAACTCACACATAATTCTCGAAATTGAAAATTGAGATTCAGAACTCGACCGTCACAAAAAACGAACCCAGCGCCGTTTAGCTCAAAACAACACTTAAGTTCTTTTCAATCATTCACTTGTAGGAAAGCTGACCGAATCTGAAATTGGAAAATCAAACGCCGGAATCGCTTACGGGCCGCCATTCACCACGAAAGCCGATTCGGATACGACCGGGCGCTGCGATACTGCCACCGGCCGGGTAGTGCCGGGGCTCGATGCCCCGGCACTACGCCAAAGTTAAAACCCGTCCGCGTCAGAAAACGAACCCAGAGCCATTTCCACCAAACGCGACCCTAAGTCGATTTACGTCAAAGACTTACAAGATAGCCAGCGTCCGCTGAGAATTTCAAAATCACACGCCGGAACCAAGACATTGAGGCCAATCAGGCCCTAACTCAGTTATTCCGGAAGTTAGCCGACTTGGCCTCCCAAGCCCCATAGAAAATCCGTAACTTCGGCTTCGCCGCCTTCAACGCGGCCAGGCCCTTCTCCGTCACCGCCGTACCCTTCAAATCAACCTCTTCCAGGCTCGGAAACGCCGCCAAAATCGCCACCGCCTCGTCGTCAATCCGGTCGCACCCCTCTAACCGCAGCTTCTGCAGCTTCGTCAACCCCTTCATCTTCTCCAACCGCCGCGCCGTTACGCTCATCGCGCTCACCGTCGCAAAACGCGTCCCCTCCGAACCCACTCCCAACGACGAACACCCAAACCGCAGCTCCCGCAACTGGCTCAAAGTCAGAATCGCCTCCAACCCCACATCCGACATATTCACCGCCCACACATTCGAATCCGTCCCCTGCCGCCCGCTCAAATCCAAATACGTAATCCCCCGCATCTGCCGCAACGCCTGCAATCCCGCATCCCCCAACTCGTTCCCCCCTATCGTCAGCGCCTTCAGATTCGGCAACACCGTCAGCCGCTCCAACCCCACATCCGTCAACATCACGGACCCCACGTCCAACGACTCCAGCGCCAAATTCCCCGCAATATGGTCCAGGGCCGTATCGCTCGCCTTCGTCCCGTGTATGTCCAGCCGCCGCAGCTTCTTCCAACCCTTCAACGCCGCCAACCCCTCATCGGTCACATACTCGGCAAACCGCAGGTCCAACTCCACAATCCCCGTCAGGCCCCGTAACTCCTGCATCCCCTGATCGGTCACCCGGGTCAACGACAGGTTCAACGACGTCAGCCCCGCCAACCCGGCCACCCGGCGCATGTCCGCGTCCGTCACCCAACTGGCCCGAAAATCAAGACCCGTAATCCGGCCCGCCCCATCTCGCACTGCCGTCCCGCCCGCGTCTTCGATCCATCGCGTCTCGTCCGCACTCCAAGCCGCCGTCACCGCCCACAGTATCGCCACAATCCGCTTCATCTAACGGGTCCTCCGGTTCGGCAGCGCCGAGTCTCGATCAAACACAATCGCACATTCCGCCAAGGCCAGCTTCAGCTCCTCGTACCCCTTCTCGGAAACCAGCGTATGGTACAGGTTCAAATTCCGCAGCCCCGCCATCGTCTTCAGCGAAGCGATCCCCTTGTCCGTCACGTTGGTGTTGTCCATGCTCAGCCGGTTCATCGCCGGCAGCTCCTGCAATGCCACCAGACCCTTGTCATCGACGTTCGTATAGTCCAGGTTCACCATCTGCAGCTTCTTCAGCGTCGCCAAAGCCTCCGCCCCCGCGTTGCCCGCCCGCGTCCGAAACATCTCGATCCGCTCCAGGTTGACCAGCGGTTTCAACGCCGCCAAACCCTTATCGCTGAACCGCGTCTGGTTCAGAATCAGCTCCCGCAGCCCCGTAAACCGGGCGATCCGCTCCATCGAGTTATCCCCAATGTCGGTCCCCGCCAACTGCAGCGATTCCAGCTTTTCGAGCCCCTCGACCCCCTTCATCCCCGCGTCCGTAATCTCGGTGTAACTCAGCCGCAGCGTCTTCAACCCCGCCAGCTTACCCAGCCCCGGCAGACCTTTATCATCGAAACGGGTCGCCCCTAAATCCAACTCCTGCAACAGCGGCAATGCCGCCAACTCGCCCACTCCCGGCCCTTCCACCAGCGACCCGGCCACCCGCAGCACCTGCAAGCTCCCGATCTTCGCCACGCTCGCCAACCCCGCGTCGGACACCGTCGTATTGCTCAAGTCCAGCACCCGCAACCGAGGCAAACCCACCAATGCCGCCACGCCCAAGTCACCCACCTGCGTGGCCTGCAAATGCAGCTCTTCCAACTCGGTCAACCGCCCGAGAAACGCTAGCTGCGCATCGCTCACCGGCGTCGTCCCCAGGTCGATCCGCCGCACCTTCCCGCCGTCCACCGTAGCCTTCCCGCCCATCGCTTTCACCCAGGCCGCAATCCCTTCGTCAGTGTCCGCCGTCGGCCGCGCTGCGCCAGCGTTCTTCGCCTTGATGCTCGCTGCGCCCACATACTGCACCTTCGCTTGTGGCAGCGCCGCCCGCAAGGCGTCCACCCCGTTGCTCGTCGCCCGGCTATAACGCAGGTCCACATCCACTAGCTGCTTCAAACCCTGCAACCGCGCAACGCCCGCGTTCGTCACCCGCGTCCGGTA
>JBKJLJ010000840.1:0-6146 GCA_046597015.1 Bryobacteraceae bacterium | reverse complement strand
GCGACGTAGGCGTCCCAATCCTGACGGCAGATGGTGAGGTCGGTGATCAGATGGTGCAGGTTCGATTCATGGAGGACGACGACGCCGGGGTGGCGGAGCGCCTCTTCGTAGACGAAGGCGTGGTGGCCGTTGTTGCCGATTTGATAGAGGCCAGTGCCTATTGCGGGACCGGGCTTTTCATGGACGGAGACGTCGGCATGGCGATGCAAGGCTTCGACGAGCGCGGCCGAATAGTCGGCGATCCCGCTCTTGGCGGGCGGCATTGGAGAGAAAAAAGAGATTTTCAACGAACCCATGCGATTTTTAGCGAACCCATTCGAGGGCGAAGTTTCCCATCATGAAAGGTACCCGGACCAGGGCCAGAGTTCGGCCTTCGTCCTTGGCGAAATAGGCGTCGAACTCGAAGCGGGAACTGGGGCCCTTCACCGTTATTTTAAAATGCTCGGTGTCCGTGAGTATTTCGCCGACGGTGACCTTTTCAGGGCCGACGAGGGCGAAACGCACGTCATAGGGTGCCCCGAAGAAGATTTGCTGGGGGGCGGGGGCTTTGCCCTTGGCGAGTTCGTCGCGGACGACGAAGAGGAAGCCGAGGGCGTCGTGAGCGCAGGCGGGTACGGGGAACTCACTCTTGCCGCCGCCGCCGCTGGTGACCCGGGTACCGGTGGGGGCGGAGAAGGTGGAGGTCTCTTTCGCTTTCCGGGTTCCGTGGGTTGACTCTTTGACGAGTTCGATCGAACAGAGATTACGGTCTACCGTACTGCGAAATACATCCTGTACCTTAAAGCCAGGGATGGCCGCTTCGAGTTTGAGGGTAAACTTCCATTGGTCGCCATCTTTGGTGGCGAGGAGTTCCCCGTCGCCGAGGCTGAGCCCGCTGGGCCAGCTGACCTGATAGCGGGTGGCTTCTTCCTTGGGACCAGCGGCCAAAGTTGCGGTCGCCAGAAGCAACAACCACCAGTTACGCATGTTGTCCAACCGACGACGCTGTCCGCTTTACTTGTTCGACGACAGCTTGGTAGATGTCGAGGGTCTGGCGGGCGGTCTGTTTCCACGTATAGCGCGCGGCGTTCTGGCGCCCGAGGCGTTCCATGCGGAGCCGGAGATCGGCGTCGAGGAGGAGATCGCGCATGGCGGTGACCATTTCGCGGGTGGAGGAGGGGTCAAACAGGACGGCCGCATCGCCGGCCACCTCTTTCATGGCCGAGGTGTTGGAGCAGGCAACGGCCCGTCCGCTGGCCATGGCTTCGAGAATGGGGATGCCGAACCCTTCGTAGAAAGAGGGAAAGACGAACAGGTCACTGGCGTTGTAGAGCTGCAACAACTCCTCCTCATTGACGTAGCCGGTGAAGTGAATCCGGTTGCCGAAGGGGGATGCTTCGGCAATTTGGTGAACCCCGGGAGCGAACCAGGTATCCTTTCCGACGAAGACCAAGCTGTGGGGGAGTTGGGGGTAGTTGGCGACCAACTCCTCGAAGGCGCGGATGAGGCCGATGGGGTTTTTGCGAGGCTGGAGATCGCCGACGCAGAGGACATAAGGGCCACGGATGGCAAATCGTCCGTCGACGAAGGCTTTGGCGGGGGCTTTGGGCCGGGGTTGGAAAATCTCGGAGCAGGCGGCAGGAACAACGGCGATCTTTTCGGGATCCATCCCGTACGCTCGGGCAATACCGCGGCGGGAGAACTCACTAAGGGTGACGACTTTGGCGGCGCTGCGGACAGTGCGTTCGACGGTCAGGCGGAGCTGCATTCGCCGCGTCCGCGGGAAAAACTCAGGATGTTCGATGTAGCTGACGTCGTGGAGGCTGACGACTACCGGCACCGGGCAGAAGAGTGGGGCCGTGTATTGGACGTGCACTAAGTCGGGCTTATCCCGTCGCAACCCTCTTGATAAGTCGAAGCCGAGGCGGAGAAACGGGTTATTGCTCACCCAGCGCTTGGCAAAGCGGGGCGGGACAACCTGGTCAGCGCCAGGCATCGATAAGTAGGCCAAGAACTCAGACTTCCGATCGAGACCCGCGTACTGCTGGAGCAGGTTCCGAACATAGACTTCATTCCCGGTTAGGTGGCGACCTATGGCGTGGGCATCAATGCCGAAGCGCATGCTGGTACATCCAGTATAAGTCCATCCCGTGTCAATCCCCTAAAATCCCAGCCGCGTCGAGGCATTTCCATGCCGCTTCCCGGTGGAAGGTATGCTCATACAATACCCTGCCGGCGGCGCTAAGTCTCGCTGCTAAAGGTTCATCTTGTAACAATTGCCGAATGGCGGCGACAAAGTCCGCAGGGGAATCGGCTAGCAAAAAGTGTTCGCCATCGCGTCCCGGCAGGCCTTCGGCGCCGATTCGGGTGGAAACAACGGGCGTCCCGGCGGCCCAGGCTTCGAGAATTTTTACACGGGTACCGCTGCCGGAGAGCAACGGGACAACCGCGATTTGGGCGCGTTCGATTTCGGCCATCGCGTCGGCGACGGGGCCGGTTATTTCCACTCGATCGAGACCGGCGACGGTTCGGGCGATGGCATGGGGGTTCATGCCGACGAGGCGCCAGCGGAGGGCGGGGTCGTGTTGCAGGGTCGGCCAGACGTGCCTTGTGAACCAAGCGACGGCCTGTTGATTGGGGTGGTACTCCATGTTGCCCGAAAAGACGAGCGCTCGCTCTCGCTTTTCGGTGGTGATGGCGCGCCAGGGGATGGTGTTAGGGAAGATGGTGAGAGGCAGGCGGGGGGCGAGGGCGGCGACACGGGCGGCGTCCTGGTGGGAGGTGACAAGGGCACCGGAGTAGCGGGGTAGGAATTGGCGTTCTAGCTTTTCGGACAGGCGAGCGAAGCGGCCGTGGGCCATGCGTTCGGGCCAGCGCTCGGCGCGGCTGAGGCTGCGGAAGAATTCGCTTTCGACGTTGTGTAGATCGCAAATGACGGACTGGCTGAAGGGTCGAAGGACGTCGACGTAGGGTCCGAGCCAGAAGTGCTCAACGAAGATGACGTCGTAGTGTTGGCCTTCCAGAGTGCGGATGATTTCGGCGTCGAAGCCGGCGAGGCGGTCAATGAGCGGGGGGACGCCGCGGACGAAGCGGCCGGCGTTGCGAGCCACGCGGGCGGCGAAGGAGCGGCTGTTGGACGGCAAGGCGATCTGCCATTGCTGGCGCACGACGGTTTCGCCGGTGGGTTGGCAGGGCGCGAAGGAGAGCAGGTCGACGGCGGCGCCGCGGCGGGTGGCGTACTCCATCAGCGAGGCGATGCGCTGGGCTCCGCCCCCGAGGATGGGAAACGGTGCTTCGGGAGTGACAAAAAGAACCTTTCGGGACAACCTCCTATTGTCCTCTTTCAAGGATCTGCGCGGTGTGCCGGCGTCCGTGGGCGGCCAGGAAGAGGACCCATTGGTAGCCATCGAAGACGCCGAGCAGGGGGTGTTCGAAGTGGCCGAGGCGGAGGGGGGCGTCGGTAGTCTCGATCCAGGCGTACAGTTCCTGGCGAAAAGCACTGTAGGCTTCCCAGAATTGATCGACTGAGGTCCATGCCCCTACCGGGAGCAGGTTTTGCGGCGATTCGACGGCGCGTCCTCGGATGGCGACGCGGTCGAAGAGAACTTGGTCTTCCCAGGACGAGGGCGGCAATAGGTTCCCATAGAGCAAGGGGCTCTGGAGCAGACGGAAGATTCGCCGATCGGCCTTGTCGAGGTGTTCGCAGATCTGGGCGACGCTCCAAGCGCCTTCGGGCGTTGGCTGGTCCCAGGTTTGCGTCGCTTGGCGCAGTGCCGCTTCCTGTTCGCGCAACTCCCGGAGGGCGTGCTGGCGTTCTTCGGCCGTGAGTGACATCTCTCCAGACTACCCTCTTCGGAGCGCTTCCTCATAAACAGCGTGAGTCTCTTTGGCGGTTCGGTGCCAACTGAATTCGCTGGCCCGGCGTAATCCCGCTTCCCGCCATTGCGCGACGCGCGTTGGTTCCGTGATGCAAGCGCACATCCCTTCGATCCAAGCGCCGACATCGGTCGCGTCCCCTTGCCAGGCGGCTCCGCCGGCCACTTCGGTGACGGCCGGGTCGTGAGAGGTTAAGACCGCGGCTCCGCTCTGCATCGCCTCGAGAATGGGGAGGCCGAAGCCTTCGTAGAGGCTCGGGTAGACGACGGCAAGGGCGCTAGCGTACAGATCGCTCAGGGACTCTTCGGTTACCGCGCCTGGCAAGACGAGGCCTTCTTCGGGGGCGAAAACGGGACCGTCCTCTCTTCGTCTCCCGGCGAGCACGAGGGGGATGCGGTGGCGCTGCCACACCTCTCTCCAGGCTTTGACCAGAAACGGCAGGTTCTTGCGCGGTTCGAGCGTTCCGACGGAGAGGAAGTACGGGGAGGCAGTGGGATCGCGGGGCCGGGGGCGGAACCCGGGGCCGGCGGCCAGCGGGACGGCCACCACGCGGTCTGGGTGTAGGCCGAAGCGGTCGATCGCTTCGCGGCGGATGGCCTCGCTCAAGGTGAGAACAAGAGTAGCCCGGCCGAGGCGGAGGAGCCATGGGGTGCGCTGACGCACCCGGTCCGCCCCGATGTGCCAGCCGGCGTCGCGCCAGGGAGAGAGATCGTGGAGCGACAGGACGCTGGGGCGGGTTCGCCAGTAGGGCACCGAAAAATCGGTCCCGTGAAAGACGTCGAATCGTTCGCGGCGCAGGGTGAGCGGTAGCCCGGCGAGCCACCATTTCCCGGCGAAGCGGCCGGGCGGAGGCGTGGTCCAATGCGCGGGCCAGTCGGGGCGGCGGGCTACCGGTTGATCGCTGAGGAAGTGGTAATTATCCTGCGGGAAGGCCCCTTCGAGCGCCCGGCGGAGTTCGACCATGTACCGTGTTACCCCGCCCGTCGACAGGGTGAGCGGGGTTGCATCGAAGGCCACCTTCATTGGCTACGGAAGATCCTCGGGGACGGCTTGGAGCAGGCGGGCGACGTAGCCGTTGAGCCGTTGGGGCACCCCGGCTTTCTGCTTCGGCAAAGCCGCCAGCTTCGCCTTCAGTGGGGCCGCCTTGGCGTCGAGGTAATCGATCGCGTTCAGCGCCTGCATCGCGACGTAGACGCCGTGCTTGTCCTGGTTGGCGAGTTCGATCAGGACGTCAAGGACGGCCGGCAGATCCTTGGCGTCGCCATAGAGTCCGACCGTCTCGGCTGCCACGATGCGGACGGCGGGGGCGGGGTCGGTCAACGCGGTGCGAACGGCCTTGGCATCCTGACGAATGCGGAAGCCCATGGCGGCCCAGTAGCGGACGGCGCTGTCGGGATCCTTCAGGCCGTCGACGAGTTCGCCGCCGGAAGCCGGAGACGACGCCAAGGCGGCCATTTTGTGGATGGCGGGGAGGTTGGTCATCTTGGCGCCGGCGTCGTAGGGCGCTCCCCCGGCGGCGCGTTCGTGGATCTCGTTTTCGGGAAGAAAGCCGATGTCGCGCACGCGGGCTATCTGCGCCTGGAGGGCGGTGCGGAGAGTGGCGGCGATTTTCTCAAAGGCCGGCTTGCCGATGAGATTGTTCACTTCGTCGCGATCGGAGCGGAGATCGTAGAGTTCCTCGAAGGGCTTGGTTTTCCAGAAGTGCTGCTGAGCTGGGGTGAGCTTGCCTTCTTTGAACAGCTTGTACCAGACCTGGGTGGTCGGCATCTTGAACATGTATTCCAGGTTTTGGCCGTAGATGCGATGGGGCATGTACTGGCGGAGGTAGACGTAGCGGCCGTCGGTGACGGAACGGACGAGGTCGTAGCGTTCGTCCATGCGACCGCGGAAGCCGTAAACGAACGCCTGGCGCGGCTCGGCGGCTTTGCCGAGGAAGGCGTAGCCCTGATGGTACTTTTCCTTCGGCAAGCCGGCGAGGGATAGGACGGTGGGGGCCAGGTCAACGAAGCTGACGGGCCGGTCCGTGGAGGCACCGGGCTTGTATTCGGCGGGGGCGAGGTGCTTCCACTTTTCAGGGAAGTGCACGATGAGCGGGACGCGGAGGCCGGAATCGTAGGGCCAACGCTTGCTGCGGGGCATGCCGGCGCCGTGGTCGGAATAGAAGAAAACGATGGTGTCTGCGTCGAGGCCATCGGCTTTGAGCTCGTCGAGGGTCTTGCCGACCATGCCATCCATCTCTTTAATGTTGTCGTAGAGTTGGGCCCAGTCGCGACGGACCTCGGGGGTATCGG
>JBKJLJ010000757.1:0-18355 GCA_046597015.1 Bryobacteraceae bacterium | reverse complement strand
CCGGAAGGTGGGGCGTCTTGCGCTCCGAAAGCGGCAGATTTTATTCGAATACGACCCCGCATTCATCGCCGCCGGCGTTGCGATATCCCCTTTCCAGTTGCCTCTGAAGGCGGGAGTGTTCGTGTGTCCCGATATGGTGTTTGACGGCCTTTATGGCGTCTTTAACGACAGCTTACCGGATGGATGGGGACGCCTGCTGCTGGAACGCACCGTCGAGAGGCATGGTGTCCGGCGGGGCCAGTTGACCGTCTTTGATCGTTTGGCCTATGTTGGCCGGAGCGGCATGGGCGCGCTGAGCTATGAGCCCGATTGGAGCCATAGTCATGCTGGCGAGGAGGTGCCGTTGGCGCTCGACCGGTTAGCAGAGGAATCGGCAACCATCCTGGCGGGGGAGACGGAAGATGTTTTTGAGGAACTGCTGCGGCTCAACGGCTCATCGGCGGGTGCGCGTCCGAAAATTGTAGCGCAGGTAAGCGCGGATAAGGCAAAGATCGTTCACGGACCTTCCACGCTGAAGCCTGGCTTCGAGCACTGGATGATCAAATTTGCGTCATCGCAGGATCCGCGGGACGTGGGCCCGATCGAGTATGCCTACAGTCTCATGGCTAAGGAGGCCGGCGTGGACGTTCCGGAGACTCACCTTTTTCGGACTCGAAAGCGCGGGTATTTCGGGGTGAGGCGTTTTGACCGGCGGGGCGACAATCGGATTCACATGCACAGCCTGTCGGGCTTGATTCATGCCGATCACCGCGTCCCTGCCCTTGACTACAACCTGATCCTGCGGGTGGTTTTGATGTTGACCAAGAACTTGGCGGACGTGGAACATGCCTACGCCTTGGCCTGTTTCAATGTGTTGGCGCACAATCGGGACGATCATGCCAAGAACTTCTCATTCCTCTTGAACGACGCCTCTTCGTGGGCGTTTGCTCCGGCGTACGACCTGACTTTCTCCGACGGTCCCGGCGGGGAGCAGAGTTCGATGGTGATGGGCGAAGGGCGGAATCCCGGCATTGAACAGCTCAAGGCGCTAGGCAAGGAGCACGATCTGAAGAACGCGCCTCGCATTCTAGCCAAGGTACAGGCAGCGGTTTTCCGCTGGCGGCATCATGCTGGAACGGCCGGGGTAAGCGCCAAATCGACGAAAGAGATTGCGGGCAGAATCGGGGCCGAGTAAGAAGATTGGCAAAGAACGAGGGCGGCGCATAACAGGACTACCGGGGGTTTCCCGTGCATACAATCTATCTCTATAGAAGTGGGTGGGTCGGTCCTGTTGGCCCTCCCGCCTGGCCTTATTGAAGCTGTGCGGGGGAATTCGGTAGAAGACTTAGAGTGGGCAGATCACGCACGAAGGGTGCGGTGAAGTAGCCGCTCTTGGGGGGTAGTTACGATGAGGCTAGTGTCCATGGGGAGACTTGCCAAGATCGCCCGCCAGGACCAGAAGAATCGCGCCGAGGGAAAGCTGAAAGCTCTGCTGCTAGAGGGGCTCAATTCGGGCGATATGATCGAGATTACTCCTGAGTACTGGGAGCGAAAGCGGACGCAACTCGTCGAGTGGCACAAGAAGAAGATTGGCACCCGGTGAGCTTTGGATACGTGGTCCGACCACTGGCTGACCAGGACATTGATGAAATCGGAGAAGACCACCGCGTCGAAGAGGCAGGGCTCGAGACTGGCCTTGATTTCCTCACCGAGATTCATGAGACCGTCGCGTTATTGGCTTCTCAGCGAGATTTCGGTTGGCCCTGTCGAGTTCGTCATCCGGGACACGAAGACGCCAGAACACTCCGCGTGAGCACTCGATTTGAGAAGCACTTAGTTTTTTATCAGCCATTTGACGACCGGATCGAAGTTCTTCGTGTGCTCCACGGCGCCCAGGACCTTATCGGTGTGTTCGACCGTGAGGGCGTCGACTTATCGTTATACTGAAGGGGTTATGGAGATTCGAGCCATCGTGTCCGACCCGGAAATCATGAACGGAACTCCGTGTTTCCAAGGGACGCGAGTGCCATTCAAGAACCTCATCGACTACTTAGAGGGCGGCCATTCGCTGGGTGAGTTCCTGCTCCAGTTTCCCACTGTGTCGCGGGAGAAGGCGATCCGGGCGCTCGAGGAAGCGAAGGAATCACTGCTTGCCAAGATCGCATGAAGATCTTGTTGGACGAATGCCTGCCCGTTGATTTCCGGCACCACCTGCCGGGCCACGAAGTCCACACGGCAGATTGGGCTGGATTGAAGGGCTTGAAGAACGGCCAACTACTCCGTGATGTCGAGAGCGCCGGATACGACGTCTTTCTCACGACCGACCAAGGCATCCCGCACCAGCAGAACTTGGCCGGGCGTACGATCTCCGTTCTGGTGGTGCGCTCACGAACCAACCAGATCGACGACCCAGTAACGGCGGTTGGCGCGATTCTCGTCGAACTGAAGCGGATTCAACCCGGGCAGATTGCGTTCGCCTCCCAACGCCCGTGACCCCGGGGGATCAGTAAGCGTGAGGTTTTTCGGTGGGACGAGAATCGCGCGGCGGTATTTTTGGTGTGCTCCCGGTGGGCCGTGCGCCTCGCACTAGAGGGATCGTGATCGCCCGGCTTTGTGGTCGGCCAAGGCGCGGCCAATACGATCATCCATACGGCCTGACTGGAGGTCAGCCTCAAGGTGCCCCTCTACCGGTTGAGGATACCGGCTGTTAAGCCACAAAGCCAGTTCCTCTCTCTGCTGTGGCGTGAGAGCCTCGATGGCCCGCTCGACGTCCTGTAGGCTGCTGTTCATACAACTTCGTTTTACCACGTGACCGTGGGCAACGCGACGCCGAAATGGGGACCAGACGGAAGGGAACGCAGGTCGTTCCTCGTAATATAAGGCCAGGACATCGAAAAAGATCCGCTCCGGATAGTGTTTTTGGGGGTGGGCGCGGTTGAGGCGGGAGAGCGTTTGTACCGCCTTAATGCCGGAGAGAGCCTTGTCGACCTACATCGTGTGCAGGAGGGGCTCGTCGTAGCCGGTCTGGAATTTGTCGGCGCAGATGAGGAATCGGTACGGGTCTTCCTAAATCTTGGCCGTGATTTCGTTGCTCGCGAAGCAAGCGGCTGGCGCGATTCTTGCTGTATGGAGGAAGATTCAAACTCGGCTGTTTACGTTCGCATCCTGAGCAGCGTGTTCAGAGTCGGACACTAGTCAGTGCCTTTGCAAAGGCATTCTCCATGACCATTGTCCTCTTGCTATCTGTTCCGATACGCGGTACGGTATGATTGTGATCAAGACGTTTCGACACAAGGGATTGAAACGCCTGTTCGAACGCGATAATCCGAGCGGCGTCCGAGCGGATCAGGCGCGGCGCATGAAGGATGTCCTCGCTCACCTTGAACTGGCACTTCGCCCGAGTGATCTCGATTTGCCAGGGTACAAGCTTCATCCCTTGCAGGGCGAACTAAAAAGCTACTGGAGCGTAACCCTTTCCGGCAACTGGCGAATTATTTTCAGATTCGAGGATGGCGACGCCTTTGATGTCGATCTGGTGGATTATCACTAAAATAACGAGGAAACATACCATGCCGATGAAGAACCCCCCACACCCCGGCCATTCCATCAAGGACGCTTGCCTTGATCCGGTGGGCTTGAGCGTAACCGAAGCGGCAAAGGTGCTCGGCGTCGCGCGTCACACGCTTTCCCGGGTGTTGAACGGCCACGCCGGATTGTCGCCGGAAATGGCGATTCGGCTTGAAAAGGCGGGATGGTCAAACGCCGATCATTGGCTACGGCTGCAAACCGCGTACGATCTGGCACAGGCCCGACGGTATGAGCACGAAATCAAGGTGGAGCGCTACGAGCCGCGGCCGGCCGCGTGAACCCCATCGACCGGTCATGAAGTAATGCCTGGCCCAGCTTGCGAAAGCCGATCCGGGGGACGGTCTGCTCGCCAGATCCGTGGGCCTTGGATTAGGATGATTTTGGAAGCGGTCAGAGCGCTCACTGTTCTATGCCGTAAATCGATCAGAACTATGGGGCGCTCGAGCGGTCGACGTCGACTTCCCAGGCCGCTAGCCCGGCGGAGAGATCGCTGGTCAGGGCTGGTTCGGCGGCGGCTAGATTGCGGGTTTCGCCGATATCGCTGCGGAGGTTGAAGAGTTGCGGGGCGGCGTTGCCGATGCGGACCAGCTTCCAATCGGCGCGGCGGGCGGCGCGGTGGGTCCGGATCCGCCAGTAAAGGGTCCGCTCGGCGAGGGGGCGGCGATCCAAGAAGACCGGATGAAGGGAGGTTCCGTCGAGGGCCATAGAATCCGTCTGGCCGCCCGCGAGGTGGGCGAAGGTGGGCAGAAGGTCAAACGAAGCGGCAGTCGCATCGGTGACGCCGGGACGGATGCGGCCGGGCCAGGAGACGATCGCAGGGACTCGGTGGCCTCCTTCGAAGACTTCTGTCTTTTGGCCGCGCAAGGGGCCGTTGCTGGAGATGTTGTGGTAGCCGCCATCGTAATTGATATAGCCGCCATTGTCGGAGGTGAAGAGGACGAGGGTGTTTTCGAGGACGCCGCTGCGCTTGAGAGCGGAGAGGATGCGGCCGACGCAGCTGTCGAGATGCTCAACCATGGCCTTGGCTTGGGTGCCGATGTCTTTGGTCGAGAGGTTGCCGAGTTTGGAGGGGTCGTTGTAGTCCTTGCCGGGCTGGCGGTACGCCGCGTCGTGGGGGCCCTGCCAGGGAAAGTGGATGGAGAGGTGAGCGAGATAGAGAAAGAAGGGGCGGCGCTTGTTCCTTTCGATGAAGGCGATGCCATGTTGGGTGAGGAGGTCGGCGGCGTAGCCGGGTTCGTTCGAGACGGTTTCGTTGTGCCACCAGTCCTGACGGCCGGAGCGGTCGACGTGGGAGTGGTGGTCACTGTCGCCGTGGACGATGCCGCGGAACTCGTCGAAGCCGAAGCGGGTGGGCATGTAGGGGGGATGGAAGCCGAGATGCCATTTGCCGTACATGGCGGTGGCGTAGCCGGCTTGCTTCAGAACGCTGGCGAGGGTGGGCGTGCCGAGGGGAAGGCCGCGGTCGTAGTCGGCGTCGCCGAGGGCTCCTTCGAAGGGGCGGCCGAGGCGGTTTTGGTAGCGGCCGGTGAGGAGCGCGGCGCGGGTGGCGGAGCACATGGGGCCGTTGGAGTGGAAGTCTGTAAAGCGGAGGCCGTGGGCGGCGAGGCGGTCGAGGTTAGGGGTTCGATTGGTTTTGTGGCCGTAGCAGGCGAGGTCGCCGTAACCGAGATCGTCGGCCATGATGAGGACGATGTTGGGTTGGGGCCGGGGAGCGGCGAGGGCGGCGAGGAAGGAGCGGCGGGTTAGGGGCATGGGGCTGCTGGGATTTTAGCGTACTGGGGATGGGTGGCAAGTTGGTTTCGGAATGCCGGGCAACGGCGTCATACTGGCCACGACCCTTATTCCTCGGGCTAGAGAGTCGTGACAGCGCATCCCCTATCCGGTGTCGTGGAATCGGATGGGAGGTCACAGTAATGAACATCGAAATTACCAGACCGGAGGTTGAAGCCTTGATCCAGGCGCGCCTGCAGACCGGCGGTTTCCCTGATGCCGAAGACAGTTGGCTCCAGCGCCGGCCTGGCAGCCGGGCACACCCCTCTGCATGGTCTTACGCAGGAATGTATAATACCGGCTGCCGCGGGCACGCCCGTGGCACTCTAATGACAAATCGAGGGTAACCAATCCATGTTGCGCATTAACGAAGAAGCTCCCAATTTCACAGCCGAAACGACGCAAGGCCCGATCAACTTCCATGAATGGCTCGGCGACGCATGGGGCATCCTGTTCTCCCATCCCAAGAACTTTACTCCGGTATGTACCACCGAGCTGGGCTACATGGCCGGGCTGGAACCGGAATTCGCGAAGCGCAACTGCAAGATCATCGGACTGAGCGTGGACCCGGTGAGCAGTCACGGCAAGTGGGTGACCGACATCGAAGAGACGCAAGGTCACAAGGTGAACTACCCGATGATCGGAGACCCGAGACTCGAGATCGCCAAGCTTTATAACATGCTTCCCGCCGACGAGGGCGATTCTTGTGAAGGCCGCACCGCAGCGACGAACGCCACAGTAAGAACCGTCTTCGTGATTGGACCCGACAAGAAGATCAAGCTGATGCTGAGCTACCCGATGAGCACAGGACGCAACTTCGATGAGGTGCTGCGCGTGCTGGACTCGATCCAACTCACAGCGAGCCATAAAGTGGCCACGCCAGTGAATTGGAAGAATGGTGATGACGTCATCATCCTGACATCGGTTTCCGATGAAGAAGCCAAACAGAAGTACCCCGGGGGATGGAAGGCGCTCCGGCCTTATTTGCGCGTCGTTCCTCAACCGAAGTAATCAGGAGCCGATCTCCTTCATGACGCCAGCAACAGGCAATCTTCTCGATCGGCTGGCAGGCCACCGGACCGTGGGCGCCGCGCCTCGCGAGGAACTGACTTGGCTGGCATGCCATGGCGTCCTCCGGCAACTGCACCCCGGCCATGTACTGACAGCAAAGGGTACCCGGCCGCAGGGGTTATTCGTGGTGTTGTCGGGGTCCTTTAGCATGTCCGTTGACCGTGGCTCCGGACCACGCAAAATCATGGAATGGCGGGAAGGCGACGTTATGGGCTTGCTCCCGTACTCCCGCGTATCGGGACCGCCTGGTGATGCGGTCGCGCAGGAATTGTCAGAGATCCTGGAGGTGCATGGCGACCGGATCCCTGAGATGACGGTAAAGTGCCATGAAGTGACCGCGATTCTGGTGCACGCCATGATCGATCGCGCTCGTGCCTTCACCTCGAGCGACCTGCATGACGAGAAGATGGTTTCCCTCGGAAAGCTGTCCGCCGGACTTGCCCACGAGTTGAACAACCCCGCCGCCGCCATCGAACGCAGTGCATCGCTCCTGGGCCACCGCTTAGAGGACAACGAGCGCGCGACCCACGCCGTCGGCAGGTTGAAGCTCAACGAGGCGCAACTGGCGGTCGTAGAGGCGGTTCGCGAGACTTGCCTGGCGAGACAGGATCCCGGCGTGCGGTCTCCCATCCAGCGGGCGGAACGGGAGGAGGCGATGGCGGAGTGGCTTGCTAACCGGGGCTTGGATGAGGGAATCGCGGACGCGCTCGCTGATACCGCCATGACGTTCGAAGAACTCAATCAATTGGCGCAGGCGATCGACGGGCCAGCCTTGGACGCGGTGCTGCGATGCGGCGCATCGGGGTGTACGGTCCGCAGTCTTGCGTCGGAGATTCAAGACGCCGCGCTGCGCATATCGGGGCTAGTCACGGCCATCAAAGGCTTCACGCACATGGATCAGGCGGTGGTTGCCGGACCAGTGAGCCTCCCGCAAGGTTTGCGTAACACGGTCGCGGTGCTGGGTGCGAAGGCGCGGGCGAAGTCGGCTACGGTGGTTGTGCAAGCCGAACCTGGGCTGCCGTTGGCGCGCGGCTTTGCCGGCGAACTCAACCAGATTTGGGCGAATCTGATCGACAACGCACTCGATGCCATCCCGGAGGCGGGTCGCGTCGAGGTGACTGCAAACTGGGCCGATGGGCGCGTGATTGTGCGTGTGATCGATAACGGAGCAGGCATTCCTCCCCAGCTCCGTGAGCGAATTTTCGACCCCTTCTTCACTACCAAGCCGATGGGACAGGGCACCGGGCTCGGCCTCGATATCGTACGGCGTCTCGTCCGCCACAATGAGGGTGAGATCTCGGTCGAGTCGCAACCGGGCCGGACGCAGTTCCAGGTCGCGCTCCAACCGGCCGACATTGACGCGGCGAGAGGAAACGCGTGAACAAGCCCGTCCTTCTCGTTGTTGACGACAATCCGCAAGTGCTTGCCGCGGTGCGCCGCGACCTTCGATCCCGATACCGGGAGCAGTACACGGTCCTGAGCGCGGCGTCGGGCCCGGAAGCTCTGGCGACGGCGTCCGAACTGAAGAGTCGCGGTGATGCATTGGCGATGTTGATCAGTGATCAGCGGATGCCCGGCATGCTGGGGAGCGAAGTGCTCATGAGGTCGCGCGAACTGTACCCCTTGGCGCGGCGTGTTCTCCTGACCGCCTACTCCGATATCGAGGCGGCCGTCAAAGCGATCAACGAAGCGCATGTCGATTACTATCTGTCCAAACCTTGGGATCCGCCCGAGGAACGGCTCTTCCCGGTGGTTGATGATTTGCTCGACGCGTGGCAAGCGGAGTACCGGCCGGAAGAGAAGGGACTCAGACTGGTCGGACACCAGTGGTCGCACCGGTCCCACGCCATCAAGGACTTCCTCGCGGGCAACCTCATTTCCTATCGCTGGCTCGACGTCGCTCGGGACACGGGTGCGCGCACGCTGCTGAATGCGGCGGGCGTGGCCGACGACGAGCTTCCGGCGCTGTTCTTCGAAGACGGGGGTTCCGTGCTGCGCAACCCGGAACCCCGACAGGTGGCCGAGCGTCTCGGCCGGCCCTTGTCCGCCGCGTTCGACATCTATGACCTTGTGATCGTCGGCGCAGGACCGGCCGGTCTTGCCGCGGCGGTGTACGGGGCATCGGAAGGCTTGCGAACGTTGTTGTTGGATCGGCGGGGTCCGGGCGGACAGGCAGGTACGAGTTCACGGATCGAAAACTATCTCGGCTTTCCCGCCGGCGTTAGCGGCAGCGAGTTGACGCGCCGCGCTCTTGCCCAGGCGCAGCGGCTCGGCGCCGAGTTCCTGGCTCCGGTCGAAGTGCAGCGGGTCAGTATCGAAGGCGGCTATAAACGGCTGACGGTAAGCGACGGCCGGGACATCATCACCCGCGCGATGCTCGCCTGCACCGGAATGCTCTGCCGGGAGCATCCGGCGTGCGGCATGACGGAACACGCGGGAGCGGGCGTATACTACGGCGCAGCCACCACGGAAGCATCGGCCGTCACCGGCCGGCACGTACTGGTTGTCGGCGGCGGGAATTCGGCAGGCCAGGGCGCACTCTATCTGGCGCGCTACGCGAAAGAGGTGCAAATCGTGATTCGCCGCAACAGCCTGTGCGATACGATGTCGCGGTACCTCATCGATCAGATCGAGAAGACCCCCAACATCCACGTACGGCCCCGGGTGGAAGTCGAGCGGGTGGAGGGCAACGGTCGTGTCGAACGGGTGGTGCTCGCTTCGATCGACAACGGATCGCCGCAGGTTGAGGAAGTGGATGCGGTGTTTGTGTTCATCGGGACGCGCCCGTGCAACGACTGGCTTCCCCCCACCGTGCTGCACGACGACAAAGGGTTCGTCCTCACGGGCAGGGATTTGATCGCGGCCGAAGGGTATCGGCGCATCTGGAAGGAGCGGCGGGAGCCGCTGCCGCTCGAGGCCAGCGAGCCTGGGGTCTTTGCCGCGGGCGATCTCCGCTCCGGAGCCATGAACCGTGTCGCGTCGGCCGTGGGCGAGGGATCAATGGTAGTATGGCTCGCGCGGGAGTACCTGGCGCTGACCTGACACGCTGCGGGACAAACGAGATTCTATGATCCTCAAACAGTATTATCTTGGCTGCCTTTCCCACGCTTCGTACTTGCTGGGAGATGAGGCGAGTTCGACGGCTATCATCGTCGATCCGCAGCGTGACATCGAGCAGTACATGGCTGATGCGGCGGAGTTCGGGATGCAGATCCGGCACGTATTCCTCACGCACTTTCACGCGGACTTCATCGCCGGCCACTTAGAGCTGCGCGACCGTTGCGGCGCGACGATCCTTCTGGGCTCCCGGGCCGAGGCGGAGTACGCGTTTGCCGGCATGAACAATGGCGATGCGCTGGATTTTCCCGGCATGCGCCTCGAGGTTCTCGAGACGCCGGGCCATACGATAGAGTCCATTTCGATCCTGGTGTTCGATCTACAGAAGAACTCGGCGGAACCTTACGCTGTTCTCACCGGAGACACTCTGTTCATCGGAGACGTTGGCCGCCCCGACCTGCGGGTGTCGCTCGGTTGGTCTGCTCAGGACCTTGGAGCACACTTATACGACTCGTTGCACAATCGGTTGTTGCCGCTGCCGGACGAAACGCTTGTTTATCCTGCTCATGGTGCCGGTTCTCTTTGCGGGAAGCAGCTTTCTTCGGATACAGTCTCTTCCCTTGGGCATCAGCGGCGTTTCAACTACGCACTGCAACCGATGTCGAAGGAGCAATTCATTGAGTTGGTAGCGGTGGACCAGCCGGAGGCGCCGGCGTACTTCACCTACGATGCGGTCCTGAATACTCGCGAGCGTGCCACGCTGGACAGGAATCTGGAGCAGGTGCTGCAGCCGATCGATCTCGACGACGTGCTTCGAACGGGAGATGCGGGCCAACAGATCCTCGATGTACGGGATGCCTCCGAGTATGCCAAGGGTCATCTGGGGGGAAGTATCAACATAGGGTTGGGCGGGCAATTCGCCACTTGGGCGGGTACTTTGCTCGACCGGGTGAGGCCGATCCTGATCGTTGCGGAGCCGGGACGCGAGCAGGAAGCCGCTTTGCGACTGGGGCGTATCGGTTTCGATCATGTGAAGGGATACCTGAGGGGAGGGATGGAGGCGCTGGCCGCCCGCCCGGAGCTCGTATGGCCGACCGAGCGAGTGACCCCGCTAGCCGTCGCGGAGGAGCTGGAAAAGGGGGATTCGCCGCTGGTGCTGGATATCAGAAGCCCGACTGAGTGGACCGGAAAGCACATCGATGGAAGCGTGAATATTCCTTTAAACCAGTTGCAGGAACGCATCGGCGAACTCCCGCGCGACCGGCGCATTGCGGTCCACTGCGCGGGTGGCTATCGCTCTTCGATTGCGGCCAGCATCTTGCATCGGCATGGGCTGACGCAGCTGGTCGAAATGGCTGGGGGCCTCGCTGCGTGGGAGGCCGCCAAACTATCCGTGCTTTCGCGAGGGTAACTGCGGGCGGCGAAGGCGGCTGATGAATCCTGCTGCTGATGCGCGGATGTCCTCCGGCCACTTCCTCGCATTCAAACTGGCACTCGCCGGCGGGGTGAAGGAGCTTCGGGAAAGGCAACGCCCGACCCAAACGGCGCTGGCCACCCGGCTGGGATCGAGCCAATCGCGCGTGGCCAAGATGGAAGCCGCGGATCGCTCGGTTTCACTCGATCTCCTGGTGCGGGCCCTCCTGAGCATCGGGGCCAGTTCGCCGGAAATTGCGCGGTGGATCCGACGCGCGGAGACTACTCGGGCGGCTTAGGGCGGGCTTTAAAAAGGGGTCAGGTCGACGGAACGTTCTGGACCGCGGATGGGGCAGGTATCCTGAAGATATGGCGGCGCAGGAGGACAGATCGTTTCGTGCCCCTTGGTGGCTCTGGCCGAATCTTTTGAGCCTGGACGCGGCGTTTGTGGCCGTGGTCTGGCAGCGTTTTCTGGCGGAGACGATCGCGCCGGTCCAGCCGGTAGTGACTTTGATTTTGGGTCTTTCGGTTTGGCTCGTTTACACGGCCGATCGGATTTTGGATACTTTGTCGCCTTGTACAGGGACGGAGTCGCCGCGGCATCAGTTCGCGCGGGCGTACCGGTGGCCGCTTTTGGCGGTGGCGTTGCCGGTGTTGGTACTGGATGTGGGCTTGGCGTTCGTTTATCTGCCGGCGGTGCACATTCTGAGTGGGTTCGTGCTGGTGGCGGCGGTTGCCGCGCGATTTTGCGCGGTGGTGCGCGCTCCCGGTCACGGGTGGCGGAAGGAGCTTTGGACGGCGGTAATCTTCGCGGCGGGGGTTTGGAGCCCGGTGTTACTGTCGAACCCCTTCCGCCCGGGAGTGCTCGTGTTCGTGCTTCTTTGCTGGTGGAATTGTTTGGCGATTGAAACGTGGGAAAGGCCGATCCTGTCTCGTCCTTTGGCGGCGGCCGCGGCCCTACTGGCTGTAGCGGCGGTCGTTTTCTTCGCGTGGACGCATCGGCCGGTGGCTCTGGCGGAGGCGCTTTCGGCCGGTGGCTTCTGTTTGCTGGCGGTGTGGGCGCAGCAGTTCTCCGCCAACGCACGGCGGGTGGCGGTGGATTTTTGTTTGCTTTCTCCTCTTCTCGTCTATGTCCGCTAACTTCGATCCGCTCGCGCGCCTCTATCGCTACCTGGAGTATGCGATGTTTGGGCCCGCGTTGTGGCGGCGGCGGGTGGCTTATCTGGGGCGTTTGGGGACGTCGCGGCGGGTGCTGATGGTTGGTGAGGGCGACGGTCGCTTTCTATCCGCGTTCCTGCGAGCGAACCCGCTGGCTAGCGTCGACTATTTCGACGGGAGCGCGAAGATGCTTGCGCTGGCCCGCGACCGGGCGGGCGAGAACGGGGCGCGGGTGCGTTTTTTCGAGGCCGATGTACTGGCTATTTCGCAATGGCCGGCGACTTACGATACGGTGATTACTCACTTCTTCCTGGACTGTTTTTCCGAGGAGGAGCTTGGGCGCCTCGTTCCTTTGATCGGGCAGGCCGTGGAGCCCGGTGGCTGTTGGGTGGTTTCGGAGTTTCAAGATAAGCCGAGAGGGGCGGAAATGTTACTGGGCGGCTTATATCTCTTTTTCGGAGTTACGACCGGACTGCGGACTCGACAACTGGCCGACTATCCTGGCGCGCTTGTTGGAGCCGGGTTCGGGCTGGTGGAAGCCGAAACATCGTTGGCGGGCCTGCTGACTTCGGAAATCTGGTCGCGGGGATCGTGGTAGTCTATCCGCGTGCAACGAAGAGCGTTTCTGAAGACGGTGGGGAGCGGGATTCCGGCGGTGGCTCGGGCGGCGCAGACGCGGCCGAACCTTCTCTTCATTCTGGCGGACGATGTGGGGTACGGGGACGTGCGGTGCTTCCATCCGGCGTCGAAGATTGCGACACCGAACATTGACCGCATGGCGCGGGAAGGGATTCGGTTTACCGATGCGCATTCGCCTTCGGCGGTGTGCAGTCCGACGCGATACGGGGTGCTGACGGGGCGCTACGCCTGGCGAGGTTGGTTGCAGCGCGGGGTGCTGCTGGCGTATTCGCCGGCGATGATTGAAGCGGATCGGCTGACGGTGGCCGGGATGTTGCGGCAGCAGGGTTATCGGACGGCCGCGGTGGGCAAGTGGCATGTGGGGATGACGTTTACGAAGGCGAATGGCGAGATTGTCTCGCTGCAGGACGGGCACATTCGCGAGGCCGAAAAGATTGATTTTTCGAAGCCGATTACGGGGGGACCGGTGGACCGGGGGTTTGACTATTTTTTTGGCAACGCGGCCTGCCCGACGACGGACTACCTTTACTCGTACATCGAGAACCGGGCGACGGTGGGGAAGCCGACGATTGCGGAGCCGGGCGGCAACTTCGAAAGAGATCAGCCGATGACAGAGTATCGGGCGGGGATGCGGTCGCCGGGGTTTGATTTGACGAGGGTGGATGTCACGTTAAAGGATGTTTCGGTGCGGTTTTTGGAGGATCATGCGAAGGAGCACGCGGGGCGGCCGTTTTTCCTTTATCACGCGATGAGTGCGGCGCACATGCCGATTTTGCCGGCGAAGGAGTTTCGGGGGAAGAGCGGCGTGGGGCTCTATGGGGACTTCGTGATGGAGGCTGATTGGGTGGTGGGAGAACTCGTAAAAACCGTGGACCGTCTCGGGCTGGGCAAGGACACATTGATTATTTTCACGAGCGACAATGGGCCGGAGATTTGTGTGCGGGAGGTGAGGCAGGAGTTCGGGCACAACGCGGCCGGGGAGCTGCGGGGATTGAAGCGGGACAACTGGGAGGGGGGTCATCGGGTGCCGTTTGTGGCGCGATGGACGGGTACGATTCCGCAGGGGGCGACGAGTACGGAGACGCTGTGTTTGACCGACTTGATGGCGACGGCGGCGGCGATGAGCGGGGGGACGTTGCCGAGCAATGCGGGGGAAGATAGCTACAACATGCTGCCGGCTTTGTTGGGAAAGAAGGGGAAGCGGCCGATTCGAGAGGGGACGGTGCACCACTCTTTCGACGGGTCGTTCGCGATCCGGGTGGGAGATTGGAAGTTGCTGTTGCATCAGGGCGCGGGGGATAACAACTACGCGAAGATCGCGCCCGAGCCGCCGGTTTCGGAGCCGGAGGCGGCGGGGCAACTGTACAATCTGAAGACGGATCCGGGGGAAAGGGTGAATTTGTATCGCCGGCATCCGGAGATCGTGGCGCGGCTTGCGGGGCTGTTGCAGAGATATCAGGACGAGGGACGCAGCAATGGTCGCAGTTGATTGGTGGCATATGTGACTATGGAGAAGGAATCGCCGATGCCCATTGGTTTAGAGAGCGCCACCTTCCATAGCAACCCGCTGATTAAGGACAATATAGCGGCCCAGTTTCGCCTGGATATTTTGGCTGGGCGGTTGGTGCCGGGAGAGCCAATCGTGGAGGGGAAGTGGGCGACGCAGTTAGGGGTGGCGCAATCGAGTATCCGGGCGGCGTTGCACATTCTTGAATCAGAAGGATTTGTGGAGCGGGGCCAGGGGCGGAGCGCGCGGGTGGCGCAGATTCCGATGGAGAATATTCCGCATTGCTTCGCGGTGCGGTGCGCCCTGGAATCGTTGGCGGCACGGCTCGTGACGGAACGGCAGGCGGGCTTGGCGGAGTTGGACCAGGTGGTGGCGGATATGCGATCGGCCGTGAGTTGCCGGAACTTGGCAGCCTTCTATGAGCGGGACCTCCGTTTTCATTTGAGGCTGTGCGAGAAGGCGGGGAATCCGGTATTGACGCAGATGCTGCGGCGGTTGCTAGTGCCGCTGTTTACGTTCGTGATTATCCGGACGCACGAGGAGATGGGGGAGACGGAGCGATGGACGCGGAGCATTGCGCAACATGAGCAGATATTGGCGGTGATTCGGAAAGGGGATCCGAAGCGGGCGGAGGAGGAAGTAGCGAAGATTTTGAGCTACTTTTCGACGGATATCGACGAACTGACGCGGGAGAAATCGCGGAGCAGCTAGGCGGCAGGGTTGGCGACGGGAGGTGAGAGTTAGCTACCCTGCGACGCTGAAGGGGGGCGGTGCCGTTAGAGGCGCTTCCCATCGGGCCCCCAGCCGCTTTCGCAGAAGTTTGATACGCGGGGGGACTGGTAGCGGATCCGCGCGAGCGCGGGCGTTTCCAGCTTCTTGTGGCCTTGGATGCGGGATTCGAGGGCGAAGTCGAGGATGCCACTGGTGAGGAGCGTTCGCTCGACGGGGTAGGGAGATTTGCCGGTGATGAACATTTCCTCGATGCGTTGGACGAGGCAGCCGAAGTGATGGTGGGGGCGGCCATCCTGGAGGTTCATGAGCGTGGAGACTGGCTTGGGCCGGCCGACGACGTCGAGGGCGACGGTGAAATCTTCGACGGCACCGGTGAGGAGGAAGGCGGCACCGAGGAGGCCGTCGTTGTATTCGACGACGAAGACAGCGGGGGATTTGACGAGCGTTTTCAGATCGCCGGGTTTGCGGGTTTCGCTATGGCTGAGGGCTTGATCGAATAGACGCTGGGCCCAGGCGTTGGAGGCAAGGAACTGCCAACAGGCTTCGCCTTCGAGGCATTGGACGTTTTTGACACCGGTTTCGCCGCCGGCTCGGCGTTCAGTCATGCACTGCAGGGCTTCCAGGACGTGGAAGCCGTAGATGTCGAGTCCGCTGTAAGAAATGGCGACGGCGTGCCGTTGCTTCTCGCCCCAGGGGGCATCGATGGCAGGCTTGCGATAGGCGACCGGGGCGGAGGAACCAGCCAGCATGGGGAACTGGAGCTCGCGGGAGATTTCCACCATGCGGTTGGCTTGGCGGAAATTAAAGGAGAGATGTTTGTCATTAAACATCGGGACGGAGCGGCCATTGCGGCGGAACTCGTCGGTGATTTTGAGGAACATCTCAAAGCGGGGGTAGAGGCGCTGTTCTTTGTCGTTGAATGGGTAGTCGCCGTGTTCGCCGATGAGGATGACTCCGTCGACGGCGAGGCGGTCGGCGCCGAGGGTGAGGGCGTCGGCGACCGTGCGGTAGATGGGTACGTGGAACTTGCGGGCTCGTTCGCGACTGATGTCCTGATCGGGGAACTGCTCTAAGAAGAGGGATACGATTTTCGAGCGGGGATAGGGCGGACGTTCGTCCTGATTGAAGCCTTCGAGATACTTGCCGATGATGACGTCGGCGTGAGAGCCGGGCCGGTATTCGGTGATGATGGCCGCGATGCGTTTGGGGGGTGGGTCGGCGGCCAGAGCCGCTACTCCGGTGGCCAGAAAGACTCTGCGCTTCATGTTCGCTCCCGTTAGAACTCAAATTGCATTAAGAATTGGACTTGCCGGCCGGGCAGGCTTTCGAGCGGGCTGCCGTAGGAATCGAGGCGGCCCTGGGGGCCGGCGTAGAACTGGCTGACACGTTCTACGTTACTATGATTGGTCAGGTTGAAGCTTTCGACGCCGATTTGGAGTACGGCGCGGCCGTCCCGCACCTTCCAGGTTTTCATGACGCGGAGGTCCAGGCTGCGGGTAGGGGGAGAGTAGAACGGGTTGCGGCCTACCCCGGCGGGGCGGGCGGTGAAGGGATAGGCACCGGTTCTGTTGGCGTCGCTAGTCACGAGGGCGTTGATGGGACGGCCGGCACCGAGGGTGACGATAGGGGCCCAGGAGATGCCTTCGAGCCATTCGCCGGGGAGTTCGAAGACGGCGCTGGCGGCGAGGCGATGGGCCTGATGCTGACGGGAGCGGGCCCAGTCGCGACGGATGTTGAGGGGGTCATTGGGTTGCTCGTCGAAGTCGGATCCGTCGTCGCGGGTTCGGCCGATGGTGTATCCGATGAGATACGTCAGGTCATTGCGCATGCGGCGGTTGAGGGAGACGGTGGCACCGGCGAAGTCACTGCGGGCGGTAGTTTCGAGCTCGTAGCGGGGCGGGAGGCTGCCGGTGGTGTTGCGGGTGCGGGGGAGGCGGAAGCCCCGCACGTGACTGGCTTCGAGGGAGACGGAGGTATCCTTACCCAGGCCGTATTCGGCCCCGGCGGAGAATTTTCGGCTGTAGGGGGATGAAAAACCGGCGGCGGTTCGGTAGGTGGAGGGTGCCAGCCCGGGGAGAGGATCCAAAAGGGTGGCGCCGCGGCCGAGGGTCCAGGCACGGAGGGCGTCCGGGCCGACGGCGTATTGTTCGAAGCCGTGGATTCCGTCCTTTTGGAGCGCGTCGTTCAGGAAGGCGAGGGGATAGCGATCGTAAAAGAGACCGGCGCCGAGGCGGAGGACAAGAGGCCGGTCGGCGGAGGGACGCCAGGCGAGGCCGAGACGCGGGGCGATGTTATTGGAAGAACGGGAGACTCCGTTGGGCATGGCCTGGCGATCGAAGCGGGCGCCGAGTTCCAGGAGGAGGCGAGGGCGGAGTTCCCAACGGTCCTGCAACCAGGCACCGACGGGAATGGTGTTGAAGGCGGTGCGGGGATCGCCGAAGGCCTGGATGAAGAGGTCGGGGCGGCCGAGGCGGAAGTCCTGGAGGGATGGGAAGACAAAGATTCCGGCGTAGCGGTTCCGGAAAGTCGCATCGAGTTGGACCAGATGGGCGTCGACTCCGGCGCTGAGGCGATGATGGCCGAGGACGAAGTTGAGATTGTCGGCGAGTTGGAAGTGGCGTTCGGTGCGGTTCGAATTTAAGCGGTAAAACCCGCCGAGGGTGACGGCACCCGGAATTTCCCACATGGCGCCGGGGGTGTTAGGGCGGAGTTCCATTTGGCGGGCGGCCACCTGGAAGCGGAGATCGTTGACGACCGTGGGGGTGGCGACCCGGAGCCAGTTGCCGACGAGGGAGTGGTCGACCGTGAGGCTATTGCCTTGGGCGGAGCGATCGGCGAAGTTTTCGGGGCCTTGGACCTCCGCGCGGACGCGGCCTCGGGAGTAAGCGTAGCGGGTTGAAAAGGCGTCCTTTTCACTGGCTTGATGGTTGAACTTGGCCGAGCCTTCGGTGCCGCGGGTGCCGGTGGGATAGAGTCCGCGGTAGGTGCCAGGGACAGTGGCGAGGGCTGTTGGGCTCACGTTGGACCACTCTTCGGCGGATTCGTTTTCGTACTCGACGGCGCCGGCAATGAAGGTACGGTCTCGGCGGAGGGGGCCGTTGGCGGAGACGCCGGGTTGCTGGCGGCGGAAGCGGGGTCTGACGGTGGAAGCAACCTCGGTGCGTTGCGCGTTGGTGATTTCGTGCTGCGCAAAGAAGGTGACGTCTCCGTGCCAAAGGTTGGTTCCGGAACGGGTAACGAGGTTGAGTAGGCCACCGGCTGCCCCGCCGGATTCTGCGCCGACGGCAACGCCAGAGAGGCGAAACTCCTGGACCATTTCGAGGCCAACGGCGACCCGGTTGCCTCCAGTCGTCTCGTCCCGGTTGTCGAGGCCGTCGATTTGAATGCCGTTGTTGCGAGGGCGGATGCCGCCAAAGGTGAAGCCACTGTCTCCGAGGGGGG
>JBKJLJ010000503.1:0-4314 GCA_046597015.1 Bryobacteraceae bacterium | reverse complement strand
CGGCGTTGGTTACCTTGCCCACCGCATCCTTAGTTGGTGAGCCGATGGTGGGGTAGTGGAGACGTAAATCCGCAAGCGTTTGGCCGGAAACGAACTGATAGTCGCGGAGCAGGAAGTCACCCTCCACCGGCTCGGGATACTTGGCCGCAAAGGAGGAGGCGCAGAATAGAAGGGCCAGAGGGAGGTGGGGCGATCGCATTTTCAGCAGGGTACCATGCAGCCCCTAGCGCCAATCGGCCGTCAACAGCAGATAGGCTGCCGGCATCAGCAGCGCAGCGTTGACCACCACGCCTAACCAGGACAACCAACCTAGCCGCTCCCCCCGCACGAAAGCAATGACGGCAGCCACTTTGCCCCCTACCGCCGCGATAGTCAGGAACATTGCCAGCGCGAAAAACGGTGCCAGGGCCTCGCCCATGTTGGTGGCTCCCTTCGTCGTTCGAGCCCAATAGAATCCGTAGGTCCCGACCAGTGTCGGCAGGGCTACCGAAATCACATTGAAGAAGGGAGTTCTCATGCACCCTTACGGCGCATTGTGCCGACCAATTCGATCACCCCGGAAGAACGCGGGTTAAATCTTCCGCAAGAATCGTCGGTGCCCACATGGTTTCGATGTGCTCGACCACGAGTTCGGTGCCGCGGGCGTGGCTGACAAATGGTCGCGTGCGGGGATCGTACATGGCGTCGGTAAGATCGCGGGCCAGAACAACTTCGAAGCCTAAGCGCGTCATCTGGCGGGTGCCGAAGCCACGGTTCAAGATACAGATGTTCGTGTGGACGCCCATCAGAATGATCTTGTCGATGCCTTCCTGCTTACAAAAGTTATAGACTTCCTGACCGCTGTCACTGACGCCGTCGTAACCGACAATGTCGAGGGCCGGGTGCTCGCGGGTCCAGGGGTAGGGCGGGCCGGTCTCCTTCTTCAAGATGGGATCGTCGCAGCCGCCGGCGGAATCATCGATCGGAAAATCGCGTTCTTCCAAGGGGACGCGGGGGCAACGATTGATGATCGGAAAGGGCGAGGCGGCCATCGGAGCGTTCTTCATCCGCTCGCGAAAGGGAGTGCCTTCATAGAACTTCATCGTGTCGCTGGGGGCATGGATGATCATCACGCCGAGACTTCGGGCGGCGCTGACGACCTGGTTCATGCGCGGGGCCATCAACCCCACGCGCTGCGCCGAGAGGCCGCAGGTGTGGGAGTCCCACATGTCGCAGATGATGATGGCGGTCCGGGCGACCGGCCACTGCACCGTCTTTTCGGTGGGCCCAGCGGACTTCGTCCGGCGGCGGGTCCGCAGGCTCAGGGTGCCGGGGACCTTCGGGCGGTTGGGCAGGGGCGCGGCAGACACGAGCAGCATGGCTGCGGGAATCGATGCCAAAAATGACCGTCGGTTAGCGAGTTTCATGGCGGAGGGCCTTCCTTGTTCCATCAGATTCTATCAAGGCGGAGCCGCCCGGTGAGAGTATATGTCTATGACTTGGCAACTCCTTCTTTGTGGGCTTTTCGCGCTGACGTTTTTCAGCTTTCCGGGGACGGGGCAGATTTCGCGGGAGAAGATCGAATGGCTCGACGTTTGGATTCCTGATACGAACGCCCGGGACTTGCCGAGGGTACTGCTGGTGGGGGATTCGATTACCCGGGGCTATGGCAAGCAGGTGGAGGCGGGGCTGCAGGGGAAGGCTTACGTGGCTCGCTTGGCTACTTCCAAGAGTCTGGGGGACCCGGCGCTACTGGACCAAGTCGGGCTGGTGTTGGCAGAACACACGTTCGACATTATCCACTTCAACAACGGGATGCACGGCGATGGGTACAGCGAGGAGGCCTACGCGGCGGCGCTGCCGGTGATGCTGGCCCGGTTGCGGCGCGATGCGCCGGCAGCCCGGATTGTGCTTTGTACGACGACCGATGTGCGGGAGCGAAATAATCTGGACAAAGTGCTGCCGAAGACCCGGCGGATGATGCGGCGGAATGAGTTACTGATCGAATTCGCCAAGCGGGAAAAGCTTCCGGTGAATGACCTATTTGGGCTAATTCAGGATCATCCGGAATACCATAACGCGGACGGGGTCCATTTCAACGAGAAAGGGAGCGCGGCGCTGGCCGGACAAGTAGTCAACGCGGTTTTGAAGCTGTTGCCGTGAGCCGCGGGCGAAGCATATCTGGCTGCAGTGCTTGGGGCGTGGCGGCGCCGATCATAATCATGTTGCGGGCGAGTTCGGATTGGAGCAACTCCATCACCGCTTGGACTCCGTCGGCACCATAAGCCGCGAGCCCCCAAAGCGGCGGCCGGGTTACCACAACGGCGTTGGCGCCTAGGATCAGTGCTTTGAGGATATCGGTGCCCCGGCGGAAGCTGCCATCGATGAGGAGGGGGATGCGGCCCTGGACTTTGGCGACAAGGGCGGGCAGCAGGGCGATGGAAGATTCGGCGGTCCCATAGGTAGACAGGATGACGCCACTGATGCCCCGGGCGATGGCGGTTTCGGCGTCGGCGGGGCGCAGACGACCTTTCAGGACGACGCGACAACGGAGACGGGAGAGGGCCGCCCAATCGATGGGCTGATTAGGGGCCAGCGTGATGACAACGACCTGGGCTTCGGGGGCGTCTGTAAATTCTGAGAGGGTTGACTGCAACCAGAAGGGAGAGCGGATCTGGTCGAGGGGGTAGCTGGATTGGCTGCTGAGGATAAGCGTGGCTTGGGCGGCGGCGGCTCCGCGAGCCACGGCGAGTTCGCCTTCCGGATGGAATCGCTTCTGCTGCGCTGCGGGGCCGATCAGGATCGGAGCAAACATCGTCTGGCCGAATAAGTTGGTGGTCAGGTCGAGCTTCGTCGTATCTACCATAAGGCGGGAGCGGAACGTGAGTCGTTCCAACTCGTCTCGCTGGCTGCCGGCGATGGCGGCAAAGACCGCGGGAGGGAGTTTGCGCTCCGCCATAGCTTCAAACTCGATTACGTTGACGAGTTCGCCCACGGGAGTTAGCGAGGGCGGACGGAGGACGGGGGGCGCAACGGTGGGTTGGGGCGAGCGGGTTCGGACGATTGAGCGGTTGATGGAGCCGATACTTGGGCAGCCGGATTCGGCCATCGCGAGCCTGAGTTCCTGCTGGAGAAGGGCGAGGACCCCTTTGACCCCCGCGGCACCGTAGGCGGCCAAGCCCCAGCGGGGGACACGGCCCAGGCAAACGGCCGTGGCACCGAGGGCGAGAGCTTTGAGGATATCGCTGCCACGGCGGAAGCCCCCGTCGATGAGGACGGGCACGCGGCCTTTGACCGCCGCGACGATTTCGGGCAGAACTTCGAGGGTAGAGGGGGAATAGTCCATGGCGCGGCCACCGTGGTTCGAGATGATGATGCCGTCGAGGCCGCGGTCGATGCATTGCAGGGCTCCTGCGGCGGTGAGGATGCCTTTGGCAAGCAGAGGAACCTTCACGAGCGGACGGATTTGGTCGAAGTAAGACCAGGTGTACCAGTTGCGGTTTTGCAAAACGCGGTAAGGGTTAGCGATATTACTCGGCCGAGGAGCGCGGGAGTCGGATAAGTTACGATCGTGGAGGGCGCGTTCGTAGTGGGCCGATTGTTGGTCGATCGTGACGACAATGGCTTGAGCGCCGGCGATTTGCGCGGTATCGAGATAGGCTTTGCTGTCTTCTATGCTCTGGCGGGGGTAGAGTTGCCACCATAAGTGGCCCTTGGCGGCGACGGCGATCTTGTCGACTGCGTAGGTCGCATTGTTACTGACGATCATCGGCGTTTGGGCGGCTTCAGTAGCGCCACGAAAGGTGGCGAGTTCGCCCTCCGGATGGAGTTGAGTGTGGGCGGCGGAGGGGGCGAGGAGAAGGGGGAAGGCAAGTTTTTGGCCGAAGAGTTCGATGGCGGTATCAAGGGCAAGGGGCCTGGGGGAACGGGGGAGGAGTTCGACCCAGTCGAAAGCGTCCCGATTGCGCCGGAGGGTGAACTCACTTTCGGCTCCGTAGGCGGTGTAGTTGTAGGCGGCGCGGGGCACGCGAGCATGGGCGACTGGTTCAAAGTCGAGCGCAGTGAGAAGTTCGTTGAGGCGAGGGATACGGGTGTGGTCGCGAAAGGGGTCTTGCTGAGCGCGGAGGAGCGGGGAGGCGGCGAGCAGGGCGGCAAGTTCGCGGAGGGCGGCGCGGCGGTGGGGATCGAAGAGGTCCATAGCTAGTCAGGGGACAGAGTATCACCTGTTGGTGAAGGCATGGAATGGCGTGAAGACGTTTGCCTTCTATGGGAATAAGAGATATACTTTCTTTCAGGAGAAACCGTGAATCCCGGCTTGAAATCAGAGGCTTCGGT
>JBKJLJ010000434.1:0-8524 GCA_046597015.1 Bryobacteraceae bacterium | reverse complement strand
GGAGAGAGGGAGGAGTGCGGGGGATGTGTGGTGCTGGCCGAGCGGGAGTCGCCGCCGTTGGGGCAGTTGATCCAGGTTGTGAATAAGGAGAGCCAGAATTTGCACGCCGAGATTATGCGGCGGGAAGGGGGCGGGAAAGACGCGATGGCGGAGCTGTTCAAGACGATGGGAATTGCGGAGGAGGATACGTATTTGGTGGATGGGTCGGGGCTGTCGCGGTTGACCCTGGTCTGCCCGGAAGCGTCGACGAAGTTGCTCGAGTACATGTGGAAGGGTGAGACGCGGGATGTGTGGGTGAGTTCGTTGCCGATTGGGGCCGAGGACGGGACGTTGCGGAATCGGTTTAAGGGTTTTAGCGAAGCCAGTCGGGTGAGGGCGAAGACGGGATCGTTGACCCATGTCGCGGCGTTAGGAGGGTATTTGGAGCATCCGAAGCGGGGGACGCTGGCATTTAGCGTGATGTTAAATAACTACAATGGAGAGTCGGCGAAGGCTCGGGCGGTGTTGGACAAGCTGGTGATGACGCTGCTCGAGTATTGAAGAATTTTCGCTTGACTTTCGCCCTAGCTTCGCCGAAAATAAGGCGAATCCCATGGCACTCACCCGCAGACAAAAAGAGGTAATCGACTTCCTCGCCGATTTTATCGAACGGAAGGGTTACTCGCCCAGTTATGAAGAGATCGCCGAAGGAATTGACCTGAATTCTTTGGCCACGGTGCATAAACACATCGCCGCGTTGGAGGCGAAGGGATACCTGAAACGGGGATTTAACCAGAGCCGGTCGGTGGAGATCAGTGAGTCGTATTTGGCCGAACGGGGACGCGTGCCGGTGGGCGAATTGTCGATTCCGTTTTTGGGACGGATTGCGGCGGGTCGGCCGATCGAGCAGGTGGCGCAGGGCGACGCCTTGCAGTTTAGTGATTTTGCGGGCAACGCGTCGACTTTCGCGCTGCAGGTCCGCGGGGAATCGATGATCGAGGACCATATTTGCGACGGCGATTTTGTGTTGATTGAGAAGGGCGAGTCGGCGCGGAATGGGGAGATCGTGGTCGCGCTTGTGGCGGGGGTGGAGTCGACCTTGAAGCGTCTGTACCGCGAAGCGGACGGGATGATCCGGCTGCAGCCGGCGAATGCGGCGATGGACCCGATTCTGGTTCCGGCGGCGGAGGTGGAAGTGCAGGGACGACTCATCGCGGTCATGCGGAAATATCGGAACTAAACGTTAGCCTTGGGCCTGCTGTTCAGCCAGAATCCGCTGCCCCCCCCGGCCCGTGTTGGGAGGGGTCTTGCCCGGTGTTACCGCATGCTTGCCAGGTGAACTTGCCGGTCGAGGCGAATACGGTGGTGCGACGGATTCCGACGCCGTTGTTCGGGGCGGGTTTAACCGAGGCGATTCCCGACGAGGCGATTTTGGCGCGGGAGATCCGGACAATCGGACCAACGGCGGGATTCCAGTTCGGGCGCATCGGGTGGTCGATATAGCGAGCCGGTCGCCGCGGGTAGGGCGGCTTGGATGGAAGGCGCAGGTGGCCACGCTCTTGACGTTCGCCGGGGACGCCTATCGGACCGAGATGGGGACTACCAACCATCTATTCCGGGAACAGGACGCCTTGGGCTTTACTCCGGCGCGGATTGCGGCGTGCGTCGGGAACCAGACCATTAAGGAACAACCGGATGCCGTTGCCGCTGTTTTCTGACCTGCTGTTGCACGATGACGGCACCGGGGATGGGATTCCGCAGGGTGAGGCGGGGGGGAGCGAGATGCGAACGGCTCGCCGGATATTGCTGCACGACGGTAGCGCGACCAGCCCAGACACGGCGGTTCGGCGGAACGGAAGGGGAGCCGACGCGGTCCGGCGTCAATACGATCGCTTGCCGCCAGAAGAGCGCCGAGCGATGCTGGCGTCTTTGAATTCAATTTAGGGCTCAGGGGGGCGATGGTTCAGTTATGATTGCGCCCCATTTTGCGATAGACTGCCCAAGCAATGGCAAACAGCAGACGTCAATTTCTCTCTTACGCCGCCGCGGCCACGGTCGCCGCCCAGGTTCCGAAGCGACCGAACATCGTCTTCCTCATGCCGGACCAGCACCGCGCTCAATCCGTCGGCTGTCTGGGCAACACCGAGGTCAAAACGCCCCACATCGACGCCCTCGCGCGCCAGGGTCTGACCATCCCCAACACCTTCGCCAATACCCCGGTCTGCTGCCCCGCGCGCGCCGTTTTACTCACCGGCCAATATTGCCACCGCAACGGCATGGTCGCTAACGACCTGCGCCTGAATGAAGATGGGCCTTCGCTCGCCAAGGCCCTCGCTGCCGCCGGCTACCGCACCGGCTTCGTGGGCAAATGGCACCTCGACGGCGGCCCTCGCCTGCCCGGTTTCGTCCCCCCCGGTCCCCGTCGCCAGGGCTACCAGTTTTGGGCCGCTAACCAGTGCAGTCACCAGCATTTCAACAACACGATCTTCCGCGACTCCCCGGAGCCGATCCACCTCGACCGCTTCGAAGCCGACGCCTATGCCGATTACGGAATCGAGTTCCTGAAAGCCGCCCAGGCCGCCGACCAACCGTTCTACCTTACCGTCCAATGGGGCCCGCCCCACGACCCCTACAAGGCCCCGCCCGAGTATCGCCAGCAGTACGACCCCGCTACGCTCACCATGCGCCCCAACTGGCAAGCCAAGCCGGGCGTCCCCGGGCCCGAGCAGATCGCGGAATACTACGGCATGGTCACCGCCATCGACGACGCCACCGGCAAAATTCTCCGGGCGCTCGATGAACTCGGCCTCGCCGAGAATACGATCGTCCTCTATTCTTCCGACCACGGCGACATGCTAGGCTCCCAAGGCGAACGCCTGAAACGCAAGCCCTGGGAAGAATCCATCCGCGTCCCCGGCTTCCTTCGCTGGCCCGGCAAAATCAAGCCCGGTACCTCGACCCCGGCTTTTTTTACCCACGTCGATTTCGCCCCCACTCTGCTCGGCCTGGCCGGGGTCCGCGTCCCCCCCGCGATGCAGGGCAAAGACCTCAGCCGGGACCTGCTCGCCGGGAAAGGGAACGGACCTCGGGAAGCCTTTTTCCAGATCTTCGGCCCTTTCGCCGGCGACGGTACCGCCGCCGGGTGGCGCGGCATCCGGACCGACCGCTATGTCTACGCCCGCTTCGCCGACAAATCCTGGGTCCTATACGACTTACAAACGGACCCTTTCCAAATGACTAACTTAGTCGGCCAGCGGAAGGCGCTCGAAGCCAGCCTCGACCGTCGTCTGCAAAAGAAGATGGCGGAGGTCGGCGATGCGTGGTCCAATAACTGGACCGCACCCCTCGAAGACGAGGGCCGCCTGTACAAGACCAAGACCTTCCGCTCTCCCCAGGAATACCTGGCTTCGATCAAGGAGTCCGTATGAAAAAGTTCCTTCTCGCGCTCGTCGCGCCGGTTCTGGTAGCGCAAACTGGTTTCGACGCCGGCCGCCTGGCGGCCATCCCGGTCCGTATGCAGGAGTTCGTCGCCCAAGGAAAGGCCGCCGGCGTCGTTACCCTCATCGGCCGGGCCGGGGGCGTCGTCGACCTCAAGGCCACCGGCTACTCGGATCTGGAATCGAAGGCCCCCATGAAGGCCGACCAGATCTTCCAGATCCATTCGATGACTAAGCCCATGGTCGCCATCGGCATCCTGATGCTGGCCGAGGAAGGCAAACTTTCCGTCTCCGACCCGGTCGAAAAGCACCTCCCCGAGTTCCGGAGCCTGAAGGAGAAGATCACGCTCCAGCAGTTACTCACCCACACCGCCGGCATGGCGCTAAATCCTCCGGCCGGCATCGGCGAGTTACACGGAGCTCTCCATAAGTCGCTCGCCGACGTGGCGCTCGTTTATTCGCAAACTCCTTTGAGTTACGTTCCCGGCAGTAAGTGGCAGTATAGTAACACCGGCTTGGCCGTTCTTGCCCGCGTCCTCGAAGTCCATTCCGGCCTCAAGTTCGAAGACTTCCTCGCCAAGCGGATCTTTGGTCCGTTGGGCATGAAGGATTCCTACATCTTCCCGCCCAAAGACAAGTGGAACCGCATGCCCACCGCTTACATTCTGCGCAACGGCAAGCCGGTGAAGTACACCGACGACCCGCTCGGCGAGGGCGCGATGAAGTTCCGGGACGGCGCGAAGTACTCGCTCCCCGAAGGCGGCGTCTATTCCACCGCGAGCGACCTCTTCCTGCTCTACCAGGCTCTCCTCCGCGACGGCAAGGCCGCCAACGGGTTTCGTCTGCTCTCGCCCGCCTCGGTACGGCTGATGCGGACCGTCCACACTGGGGACCTGGCCACGAACGGCCCCGGCATGGGTTGGGGCTTAGGGAGTTCGGTCGTCCGCCCCGGTTTTTCCCCCATGGGCATGAGCCCCGGCACCTACGGCCATGGCGGGCGGTACGGCACTTACTACTTCATTGATCCGGTGAAGGATGTGATCGGCATCTTTATGATTCATCGCGAAGGCGGTGCGGACGAGCGGACCGCCTTCGTGCAGATGACTTACGCCGCTCTAATGGAGTAACCGGGCGGCGTCCTTGGCGAAGTAGGTCAGGATGATCGACGCGCCGGCGCGCTTGATGGACGTCAGCGACTCCATCATCATCCGGTCCCCGTCGATCCAGCCCAGGCGAGCCGCGGCCATAATCTGGGAAAACTCCCCGGAGACCTGATAGGCCGCGATCGGCACTTCGAACCGGTCGTAGGCCTGACGAATGATATCCAGATAGGGCAGCGCCGGCTTCACCATCAGGATGTCGGCGCCCTCTTCGAGGTCCAGCGCCATCTCCTTCATCGCCTCCCGCGCGTTGGCCGGGTCCATCTGATACGTCCGCCGATCGCCGAACTGAGGCGTCGATTCGGCCGCCTCGCGGAACGGGCCGTAGTAGCTCGAGGCGAACTTGGCGGCGTAGGCCATAATCGGCGTTTTCGCGAAACCAGCCTCGTCGAGCGAATCGCGGATCGCGGCCACCCGGCCATCCATCATGTCGGAAGGGGCCACCATGTCGGCCCCCGCGCGAGCGTGCGTTACCGCCGCCGCGGCCAGCCATTCGAGCGAGATATCGTTGTCGACGTCCCCGTCCACAATTTTCCCGCAGTGCCCGTGGGAGGTGTACTCGCAGTTACAGACGTCGGTGATCACGAGCAGCCCCGGCACCTCTCGCTTGATCGCCCGCACGGCTCGCTGCACAATGCCGTCCTCGTCGTAAGCTCCGGTCGCTTCCTCGTCCTTATGCTTCGGGATTCCAAACAGAATCACCCCGCTGATTCCGAGGGCCTTGATGACGGCGCACTCCTTCACGGTTTCGTCAATCGACATCTGGTAGTTCCCCGGCATGGCCCCAATCTCTTTGCGGATCCCTTCCCCTTCGACGACGAAGAGGGGAAAGATGAAGTTGGAGGGTTGCAGGTGCGTCTCGCGGACGAGGGCGCGCATAGCCGGGCTTTGACGCAGGCGGCGAGGACGGTCGATGGGAAAGGGCATCTCCCTAGTATCTTATTTGCAGGCGCCGGTGCAGACGGTCTCGGAGACCTTTTGGGCCGGACCGAGGACGTTCGGATCTTCTACGTTGGGACGACGGATGCTCGTGCTTTCGACCGTCTGCCCGTTCGCGGTCCGTTTCTCGATCAGCTGTTGCTCGCGGAGTTGCGGCTGGTCCGAGTTCGGCCTTCCCGGCGCGTTCATGCCGTAGACGGAAAGCTGCTTAGTCTCTGACCCGTCTGGCCGCTTCCGCAACTCGGCCACCGACTGCGCGTTGAGTTGAAGCTGGCCGGTTGCCGGGTTGGCGATGTACTGAGCGGAGTTCTCGATCGTGGTGCCGCTGGCTTCCCTCGTCTGTTTTACTTCTTTCAAGGTGGTCCGGAAAGTGCCGTTAGTATCGCGGCGCTCGACGGTAAGCGCTTCCTGCTTCGTCTTGTCGCCGGTCTCAATGCGAGCCTGTTTGCGCTCGATCAGCTCGATGCCGCCGTTCAGGTTGGGACGGGCCACCTGCGTATCGATCGTCTCGACATTGCCGAGCTTCCGGGCGACCGCCGTCGTCTTCTCGGTCATCGTAAAGCCGCCGCTCAAGTTGCCCTTGAAGAGTTGCGTTTCGATCGTCTTTGAGCCATCGGCGTTCTTGCGCTCTTCGATCTGCAGCTTTTCCGGAGGCCCCGGCTGCCCGTTGCCATCGTAGCGCCGAGTGATGCGTTCGACCACCCGCCCGGTCGCGTCGTCCTTGATCACCCGCTCCTCGGTCTTTTCTACCGGCGACAACCCGCCGTTCAAATTCCCGACCGATTCCGATTTCGACCCCTTGGCCACGCTGCTCTCGAGTATCAACTGACGGTTCCCGTTGGTATCGAAAGTAAAGGTCCGGGTGGTGCTGCCCTCTTGGCCTTGGAGGACGACGACACCGCATAGGGCGAATAGCAAAACCCGCATAAAACCTCTTTCGGCGGTTTCGGCCAAATACTTGAGGCCCGTGACCCTTATAATATAAATGTGGACCGCTCCTTTTATATTGAAACATTTGGCTGCCAAATGAACGTGCATGACTCGGAAAAGGTCATCGGTACCCTGCGAGAACGCGGCTACTTGCAGAAGGCTACGGCCGAAGAGGCCGGATTGGTTCTGTATAACACCTGCTCGATTCGCGATAAGGCCGAGCAAAAGGTCTTCAACAAGCTCCAGAACTTCAAGAAAGGTGCCGCCAAGGGCGGTCAAGTTTTTGGGGTGTTGGGCTGTGTTGCGCAGCAGGAGGGCGAGAAGATTTTTGACCGGGCTCCCCATGTTTCGCTTGTCGTCGGTTCGGCCAGCTACACTAAGTTTCCCGAGTTGCTCGTGCAGATTGAACAAGGCGAACGGCGGGTTACCGGGCTGAGTCTCGACGTCGACGAGGCGTTCGACACCCCCTACACGCGGCGAGACAACCCGTATCGCGCGTTTGTGACCATCATCGAAGGCTGCGACAAGGCTTGTTCGTATTGCGTAGTTCCGTTTACGCGCGGCCCGGAGCGGAGCCGGACGGCGGATAGCGTGATCGACGAGGTTCGGCGTCTGGCCGACCTGGGCTATTCTGAAATCACCTTGCTCGGGCAGAACGTGAATTCCTATCGGGATCCGTCGCCCAAGGGCTGGGATTTCGCCACGTGCCTCGAGCGCGTCGGGCAAGTGAAGGGGATTCGGCGGGTTCGTTTTACGACCTCCCATCCTCGCGACTTTACGAAGGCGATCATCGAGGCAATCGATGCGACGCCGTCGCTTTGTAACCATATCCACCTGCCGGTGCAGAGCGGGTCGGACCGGATTTTGAAGGGGATGCAGCGGCTCTACACCCGCGAACAGTATCTCGAACGGATCAGTTGGATGAAGGCCGCCAAGAGGCCGATGACGATTACGACCGACATCATCGTGGGATTCCCGGGTGAGACGGACGAGGACATTGACGATACGCTAGGGTTGCTCGACGAGGTGCAGTTCGACGCGATCTTCAACTTCAAGTACTCGCCGCGGCCGAACACCCCGGCACTGGGGCTGGGCGATCAGATTCCGGAAGAAGAGAAGGGCCGCCGGCACATGAAGGTGCAGGAGCGGCAGCGAATGATCCAGATCCAGAACAACGCAAACTACGTAGGAGATACTTACGAGGTTCATGTGGAGTTCTTCAACTTGGCCACCGGCCAATGGGTGGGCAAGACGACGCAGCATAAGACGGTGAATTTTTCTCACCCGAGCGGGCAGGCGGCGGACTTACTGGGTCAGTACGTGAACGTGTTAGTGATGCGGGCGGGGCCCGTGTCGCTGGTTGGCGAAGCAGCATAGGATTTTTGGAGGGCGCGTGGAAATCGAAATGAAGATTCGGGGCCTGATGATGGACCCGGTAACACAGACGCCCATTGTCATCCTGAAGGATGTGGACGGCGGTACGATATTGCCAATCTGGGTTGGTATGTACGAGGCAAATGCGATCGCGCTGGAGATCGAAAAGGTCGCGACGCCGCGGCCGATGACGCATGATTTGATCAAAACGTTGTTGGCCGGGTTAGAAGCAAACGTTAGTAAAGTGGTCGTCAACGAGTTGAAGGATGACACCTTTTACGCGATGATTTGGCTCGAGAAGGACGGCGAGTTGATTACGATTGATTCGCGGCCATCGGATGCCTTGGCGCTGGCGCTGCGGACGGATTGCCCGATCTTTGTGGATGAGCAGGTGATTCGGACTTCCAAGGCGACCAACTCGGTGTCGGATAAGGTGACTAACGACGAGTTGAAGCGGTGGCTCGAGAGTCTGAACGACGAGGATCTCGGCCGGTACAAGATGTAATGTTGGAGATCTTTGAGAAACTGGCGGCGGCGGGGATTGATCTGCTGCCGGCGGAAGTGACGACGCATTTCCTGTTTGTCCGGGATGGGTTTGTTTCTCTGGTGGAGCGGCGGGACAAGGGGTTTGGGAGCGTGGGGGCGGCGGGGCTGATGGTGGAAGCCGGGTACGCGGCGCTGCTGTGGCGGGGAGGGGAAGCGTTC
>JBKJLJ010000423.1:0-7523 GCA_046597015.1 Bryobacteraceae bacterium | reverse complement strand
CATCGGTGACAGGCCCGGGCCGATCTGCATCGACGCTCCCTGCCCCTTCGCCCACCAGTGTTCCGGCTCTACTCCATTCGAAAAGTACACCGTCGCAAAACGAACCGGTGGCTTGGTCGCCGCTTTCGCCAACGATTCAAACCAAGGCAGGGCTAACGCCACTCCGCTTCCCCGCAAAAACTGCCGTCTGCTATTCCGTGTCATTTTTTCCAACTCCCTTCACTTGCCGATACCGGAACTGTTTACTCGCTACGATCTCGGTCGCGAGCTGCGCGAACGTGGCCTCGCCGCCCGCTGCGGCCATCTTCTGAATCAGCGGCTGGTCCGTCGCCAGCATGGTTCGTCCCAGCGCGTAGCCCAACAGCTTCTGCGCCATGTTCTTCTGCACTTGCTTGTCCTGGGTCAACAGGTACTGCACCAGCCCCTCCACCCCGACCCCGGACTTGCTCGAGTCATCGATCGCCTTGCCGTCCGCATACTTGTCCCGCGTCCGGCCTATCGGGTCAAACTTCTCAAACGGAAAGCCCAGCGGGTCAATCTTCGAATGGCAACCCGCGCAAGTCGCGTTACGCTGATGGGCCGTCAACCGCTCCCGAATCGACTGTCCCGCGAATGCTTTATCGTCCGCCGGCAGCGTCCCGGCGTTCGCCGGAGGAGGCGGCGTCGGCGTGCCCAGCACTCGCCGCAGCACCCAATCCCCCCGCTTCACCGGGCTCGTCCGCAACGGTGCCGATGTCGCCGTCAGCACAGCGCCCAAGCGCAGCAAACCGCCCCGCTCCTTAACCATCTCCACATCCCGCACCGATTTCACAGTCGCCTTGGCACCGTAATGCTTCGCCAGCGGCTGGTTCATAAACGTATAGTCCGCCGTCAGCATCTCCTTCATCGGACGGTTCTGCCGGACGAGATAGTCAAAAAACGCGACCGACTCTTCGTACATGCCCTGCTTCACGTCGTCCGTGAATTCGGGGAAACGGCTTGTGTCGACGCCCTTGTACTGATCGAACCGGTAGAAGCCCAGCCACTGCCCGAAGAACTCTTCCGACACCCGCCGCGACTTCGGGTCCGCCACCATCCGCTTCACCTGCGCCGCGAGCCTCTCCGGGTTATTCAACTCACCGGCCTGCGCCGCCCGCCGCAACTCCTCGTCCGGGGCCGATGACCACAGAAAATAGCTCATCCGGCTCGCCAGCTCCGCTCCTGAGAGAAGCCCACTCGACTGCTCCAGCCGGTACAGAAAAGCCGGTGCTACAAAGATCCGGGCCACCAAAGCGCGGATTGCCCCATCGTGGTCCATCTTTCCCAATTCGCGCGAGTTCGTGTAGAACGAACGCAAATGGTCCTTCTCCGCCGCAGTCAGCGGTCTCCGCCAAGCCCGTCCGGCCAGTGCGATGCAATCCTCGATGTGCCCGGGCTGCGCCGCCAGCAGCGCCCGCTTTCCGGCCTCCCGTTCAGCCGTCAAAGCCTTTAAGTATGGGGCGGCCTCGGCCGGCTTGTCCTTGAACTTTTGCGAAACGAACCCACTGAAAATGTCGTAGTAATCGAACGAAGCCTTCAGGTCGATCCAGGCTTGGTCGAGTTGCTTCCGGGTTGCGTCGTCGAGCATTTTGTCCATCAGGAAACCATCAGTCCGGTAGTACTTCGCCGTGACATGATAGATGTCCCGTTCTGGTTGGTTATAGACATTGTTGTAGGGAGGGGGGATCGGATCCTTGTCGGACGGAGCCGCTTCGCCCTGCGAGTTTTGCGGCAATTGCGCCGCGAACGCCAGCACGCCGGCCTTCCACTTCAAGTAGCCAGGCGACTTCTCGTGGCCCAGCAGCATCGAGAACGGCCGGCCGCTCGAAAGCTCCGGCTTGTCGGAAACGGTCACCCGCATTACGGCGTCCTGCGCCGCGCCCGAAATAATTTCGGCATCCGCCTGGATATCGATCCCCCGAGCCAGCGGGGGTGCCAACAGCTCCAGTGATAACGCTGTATCACCGGTCATTGCAAAGTCCATCGGATCAATGGCTACGCCGTCCGGCCTCTGACCAAAGCCAACCTTCTTCCGCATCTCCTCGCTAAGTACGGCAAACAAAGGCTGCGGTGCCGAGGCCGAGCGATCCGCCATCCGAAAACGAACCGAAGGGTTATGCCAGACCACGATTGGTCGATCAACCGAATTCGGGTTCACGACGGCCGTCATAAAGCTCAAGCCCGGGGCCTTCGTCCCGCGGTTGAAAAGATTGAATTTCAGGTGCTGCTTCGGCGCTGCGCTTACGGTCTCCTCCGTCAGAACGAGGGCCCTTTCATCGCCTTGGCCGCCTTCAGCCAGCGCCCCGGCCCCGAAAAGCCACCGGGTCCATTCGACCAGATATTTCTGGATCTCGGTCGCCGCCGCCCTTGTGCCGGGCATTTTCTGAAACCGGGCGATCACCTCCCCGGTTGGATAGGGAGCCGACGTCTGGTTCAGTACCGCCGAAACATGCTGCAGGAAGCGAGGGGTGATCCCCTCCTCCGCGGCGAGCTTCCCAACGGTTAAACCCTTTTCATGCTTCAATCGCCAAGCGGCATAGATCGCATTGCCGTACTTATCAAGGTTGAACGGCCGGCCGCCTTCGGCAGACGTTGTGCGGAAACCGTGGGTCGTATAAATGCTGGTAATCCGGTTCAGCGCGGAGAGTTCAAACCCGCTCTTCCCGGGATCGGCGAAGAACTGCAACGGCCCGGAGCCGATCACGGCGTGGCTGGCGATCTTCTTCGCCGCTTGCAGGTACCGTTCGAGACTGGCGTCGGCCATGAACTGAACATCGCCGAAGTTGGTGAAGCCTTCCCCGCCGACCGAGTCGGGGACGAAATCATTCTCGGTGTCGATGTCAATATTTGTGAGATCTTTTACCGTGTGAGAGTACTCTCCACTGGTGAGACGCCGGAGCGCGACGCGACCGGGGTCGCCGGCGTTGCGAGTGGCGATCTCGTTTAACTTCGTTCGAATCCATTGCGTCGCGACGCGACGTTCTTCGTCGCTCGGCTGCGGCAAATTCGGCGGCGGCATGTGCTTGGACTCGATCGCATCGGCGACCTTTTCCCACTGCTGAAACTGGTCTCCCATCGGCATCAATTTTTCGAAGCTGATACCGCCGGTGGCGGCTTTACCGTGGCATTGAAAACAATATTGCCGGAACGTTACCGGGAATTCATCGGCTGCAACGACGGGACTGCAGGCGACTATCACCACGAGCAGGGAAAGGCGCATTATGAAGAAACGTTATCACAGCTAAGCGCTGAGCGCATCGGTCACTATTTTTTGTGCTTCCATCTGCACCTGGCGCAGATGAGCATGACCATGGAAGCTTTCGGCGTAGATCTTATAGATGTCCTCGGTACCGGAGGGCCGAGCGGCGAACCACGCGTTTTCAGTCACGACTTTTAGGCCGCCGAGCGCGTTGCCATCGCCCGGAGCGGCGGTGAGAATTTGCAAAATCGGCTCGCCGCCGAGTTCGGAGGCGGTGACGTTGCTCGGCGAGAGCTTGGCGAGCTTGGCCTTCTGGGCGGTGCTGGCCGGAGCCTCCATTCGCTCGTAGGTGGAGCGGCCCATCGCTTGCTCCATCAGGCCGTAGACTTCGCCGAGATCCTTCTGCCAACGGGCGGTCATCTCGGCGCTGAGGAGACAGGCGATCAGACCGTCTTTATCGGTGGTCCAGACGCGGCCATCCTTGCGGAGGAAGGAGGCGCCGGCGCTCTCTTCGCCGACGAAGCCAAGCGAGCCATCAATCAAGCCGGGAACGAACCATTTGAAGCCGACCGGGACTTCGTAGAGCTTGCGGCCGAGGCGGGCGGCAACGCGGTCGATCATGCTGCTGCTCACGGCCGTTTTGCCGATCGCAGTGCTGGCAGACCAGAGAGGTCGATGCGTGAAGAGGTACTCAATACAGAGAGCAAGATAGTGGTTGGGCGGCAGCAGTCCGGCGCTGCGGGTGACGATGCCGTGGCGGTCGTGATCGGTGTCGCAGGCGAAGGCGATGTCGAATTGATCGCGGAGGGCGATGAGCGGCTCCATAACGGGAGGCGACGACGGGTCCATGCGGATCTTGCCGTCCCAATCGAGGCTCATGAAGCGGAAGGTGGGATCGACCAACGGGTTGACGACGGTGAGGTTCAGCTTGTAGCGTTCGGCGATGCGAGGCCAGTAGTGCACGCCGGCGCCGCCGAGCGGATCGACGCCCAAGGAGGAGTCGATGACGGAGAAATCGATGACGTTGTCGAGGTCGTTGACGTAGTTCGTCAGGTAGTCGTGGCGATGGGTGGTGGCGGCGTGCAGCGCCTGGCGATACGGGAGGCGCTTGACGTCGACGAGGCCGGCGGCAAGGAGAACGTTCGCCTCGTTTTGAATCCAGGTGGTGGCGGTGCTATCGGCGGGGCCACCGTTCGTGCCGTTGTATTTGAAGCCGCCGTCGGTGGGAGGGTTATGCGAGGGCGTGACGACGATGCCGTCGGCGACGCCGGGGTAAGTGATGATGGCGTGCGAGACGGCGGGAGTGGGGGTGTAATCGGTGCCGAGCGGGAGCATGACGTCGACGCCATTGGCGGCGAGGACTTCGAGAGCGGTGACGGCGGCGGGCTCGGAAAGAGCGTGCGTATCGATGCCGAGGAAGAGCGGTCCGGTGATGCCCTGCAACTGGCGATAACGGCAGATAGCCTGGGTGATAGCGAGGATGTGGCCTTCGTTGAAGCTCAGGTTATAGGAGCAGCCGCGATGCCCGGAGGTACCGAACGAGGCGCGTTGTTCGGGAATGGAGGCATCGGGACGTTCGGAGTAGTAGGCCGTGATGAGTTTGGCTACGTTGACCAGTTGGGAAGGTTCGGAGAGCATCGCTGCTCCTCATCATATCGCCCCGGCAAGGGCGTTATTATCGTAGGCATGAAACGGTGCTTACTGGTGTTGGGCGTAGTGTGGCTGGCTGCGTGTGCTGGGCCGGAGGTGAAGCAGGCGCCAGCCGTGCCGGTCATCGTGGATGAGAGCATCGTACGGAAGGACCCGGCCTTTGACGCGTTAGTGCCGGTGGGTGCCAAGATCGAGAAGGTGGCCAGCGGCTTTCAATTCATAGAAGGGCCGGTGTGGAGGCCGGAAGGGGTGCTCTGGTTCTCTGACGTGCCTGGCAACGTGATTCGGCAATGGTCGCCCGACGGCAAGTTGGAGGAGGTGCTGCGGCCTTCGGAGAACAGCAACGGGCTGATTGGCGGCAAGGATGGGACGCTCGTGATTTGCCAGCATAGCGGGCGGCGGGTGGCGCTGCGGTCGAAGAGCGGCGTCTTGACGACGTTGGTCGACCGGTTTGAAGGCAGGAAGCTGAACAGCCCGAATGATGCCGTGTACCACTCGGATGGCTCGTTGTACTTCACCGATCCGCCGTATGGTTTGGAGAAGCAGGACGATGATCCGGGCAAGGAGGTGGCGTTCAACGGCGTCTATCGGCTAGCGGACGGGAAGTTGCAGGCGGTGGCGAAGGAGCTGAGCCGGCCGAACGGGATCGCGTTGTCCCCGGACGAGAAGACGTTGTATGTAGCGAACTCGGACGCGAACCGGAAGCTGTGGATGCGGTACGGGGTGATGCCCGACGGGAGCCTCGTGAACGGGCGGGTGTTCGCGGATGTGACGGCGGAGAAGGCGGAAGGGTTGCCCGACGGATTGAAGGTGGACAGCAACGGAAACGTGTGGGCGACCGGGCCGGGAGGGGTGTGGGTATTCTCGCCGGAAGGCAAACATTTGGGGACGATTAAGCCGGCGGAGGTGCCGGCGAATGTGGGCTGGGGGGGCGACGGCAAGACGCTGTACATGACGGCGCGGACGGGCCTCTATCGGATTCAGACGGCGGTGAGCGGGAAGAAGGCTGTCTATTAATGGCGGGGACAACACCGGATAAGTTTGGACCCTATAAAGTGCTCTCGCAGTTGGGCTCTGGCGGGATGGGGGATGTGTGGAAGGCGCGCGATACGAGGCTGGATCGGGTGGTGGCGCTGAAGACCTCGAAGGCTTCGTTTGACGATCGTTTTGAGCGGGAGGCGCGGGCGGTGGCGTCGCTGAACCACCCGAACATCGTGGCGCTGTACGATGTGGGCCGGGAGGACGGGGTTTCGTACCTGGTGACGGAGCTGGTGGAGGGGGAGACGCTGCGGGCGGTGCTGTTACGCGACCCGATGCCGTTGCGGCGAGCGCTGGAGTTGGGGGCGCAGATTGCGGAGGGGCTGGCGGCGGCGCACCAGATTGGGATTGTGCATCGGGACCTGAAGCCCGAGAACATCATGGTAACGAGAGAGGGGCGAGCCAAAATCCTCGACTTTGGTTTGGCGAAGCGGGACGAGCCGCTCAAGGCGGACGAGACGCAGACGCATTCGGGTCCCTTGACGAACGAGGGATCGGTGATGGGCACGGTGGGCTATATGTCGCCGGAGCAGGCACGGGGCCGCATAGCGGACACGCGGAGCGACATCTTCAGTTTCGGGGTGGTGCTGTACGAGATGCTGGGCGGGAAGCGGGCTTTTGACGCGGAGACGACGCCGGAGACGCTGACGGCGATCCTGAAGAGTGACCCGGCGGAGCTGCCGGCGTCGATTCCGACGGCGGTGCGGAACTGCGTGTTCCATTGTATGGAAAAGGAGCCGGGGAACCGGTTTCAGTCGGCGAAGGACCTGGCGTTTGCGCTGCATGCCTTGGCGGGGAACTCGTCGAGTGCTAGCGGGGCGACGGCGGCGGTGGTGGGGGGGAAGAATCGGCTGGTATGGAAGTGGGTGGCTATGGCGGCGATGGTGGTGGCGGTGGTGATGGGAGGGCTTTGGGAGCTCGCGCGCAGTGCCCCTTCGGCGACCGAGCAGTTGCGGTTTCTATCGTTTTTGGCGGACCCGGAGGCCGAGTTGGCCCCTTCCTTTTCCCCGGATGGGCAGTCGATTGCTTATTGGCGGATGCGACCGGCAGGCCGAGCGCTTTACTTGAAGGCGCTGGAAAATCCGGAGCCAGTACAGTTAACGCTTGACGCGGGCCGATTTGCAGGGCCGCAGACGGCGGCGCCGTTCTGGTCAGTGGATAGCGCACGGATCTTCTATACGGGGGACCGGAAGCTGTGGGCGATTGGCGCGGCGGGGGGCAGTCCGCAGGTGATGTTGGAGGACGTGGACACGGCTATTTTGTCCGCCGATGGCCAGCACCTTGTGGTGGCGAAGCGCACGGACTCGGGGTATGAGATTGGGCTGAGTTCGCCTCCTGGTTCGGCGGTGAAGCGGCTGGGATATGACCTTTCGGTGTTGGGAACGAGCCAGATTCAACTCCTGGCGTTTGCGCCGGATGGGAAGCGGATCGCGCTGCGGGCGCGGACGGAGCTGTGGCTGTTGCCTTACCCGAGCGGGGAGTTGAAGAGGGCGGAGCAGTTAGATCAGGTAGGTTCCGTGAGTTGGTTCCCGGATGGGCGGCATTTGCTGGTGACCGGCAGTTGGAAGGGGACGGTGAGCCGGTTGCTGGAACTGGACGCGGATTCGCGGGAGATGTT
>JBKJLJ010000250.1:0-3988 GCA_046597015.1 Bryobacteraceae bacterium | reverse complement strand
ATGTGCTGAATGGATTCGACGCCACTCATTTTCATGCAGCCAGCGGCGGCGAGGGCCGGAAGTCCGGCCCAATGCTTGATGCGGTTGTAGCGTTCTTCTTCCACAGCCCCAGTCAATTGTCCGCTCACCAGCAGAGCCGCGGATGAATCTCCGTGATAAGCGTTTACGCCAAGTATGTGTTCGTTAGTCATTTTCGTGTTCCTTTGCGGTGCGTGAGTAAACCGCTTTGTCGCCTGACCCAAGCTCCGCGGCTATAAGTTGATCGACGGAGATATCGACCAGCAAGCGAAACCAAAGCGCTTGGAGAGTATGAAACACCAAGCCCTGCTTTCCGTCCAGCCATCCCAACCGCACGACGTACCGGTAGAAAAAATACATAAAAGGCCGCACATAAGGAGGCATGGTCCCCCATATCGATTTTAGGGCGACGATGTGCTCATCCGGAGTCCCGAAGAACCTGCTCTTTAACGGCCGCTGCGTCCGGTCTCGTCTTCGCGCGACTTCTTCCTGGGCGAGTTTCGCTGCGTAACCGATATGCTTTTGCGACCAAAAGGCGATGTCATCTTCTTTTCGGTTGTGTTCGATCAGATCATGGCTGAGTGTGGTTGTGTCACCGGCGACATAAAAGTGATGATCAAGCAGGTCGAGTTCGTCCATGCGAACGTGTCGCTTGCGAAACAGTTTAAGAAGAAGCTTGGGGTAGAGCCCGCCGTGGCGGAGCCATGTCCCGCGGAAGATATACCGCCGGTTCAGATAGACTCCGTTTGTACCAGCAGGAATCGGGGCGGGCGAGTCGGGAGCTAACACCATTCTGATCTCCTCGGCTAATTCGAATGGAAGATACTGATCCGCATCGATCGCCAAAACCCACTCGGAACCAATGGGGAGATTCGACAATGCCCACTGCCATTGTTTTGAATGGGTTTCGAAGGCATGCGTTGCAAGATGAGCTCCATGGAGGCTGGCGATCTCGAGTGTTCGGTCTGTGCTGCCGGAGTCGACGACAAAAATGGGACACTCGAGTGGCCGCAGGCTATTGAGGCAGGTCGGCAGGTTCAACTCTTCGTTGTAGGTTAGCACCACTACCGAGAGCGGGGAGTATTCTGGCGGTGACATTAAGAAGCGGTTGCCGCTTGGGAGTCTGCCTGGAGCGTGGTTTCATACGCCGCCATGATCGATCGAACCATGCTCTCACGGGAAAAAGCCCGCTCCGCCAAAAGCCGGGCATTCTGTTTTAGCTTCGTGTGTAAGGCGGGCGAGTGAAGGATCCGGAGAATCGCATCGGCAATTTGGATGGGATCGCAGGCTGTTACCAGTCCAGCCTCGGCGGCGCCGATTTCCCGATGCACCGCGACTTGGTCAGAGACAACGACAGGTAGCCCGTAGGCTAATGCTTCCACCACGGCGATGCCGAAGTTTTCCGAATACGACGGCAAGACGAAGAGATCGGCGTCGGCATATGCCGCTTCTTTCTGCTCCCCTTCAAGAAAACCAACCCACTCGATAAAGGACGACATGCCAAGCAATCCGGCCCGGTGCTTAAGATCGGCAACCAGGTTCCGATCGCCATTGCCGGCAATGACGAGAACGGCATTGGGTTCCTTCTCGACAATACGGGGTAGTGCATCCACCAAAAGGTCCAGTCCCTTCTTGGCATCTATTCGAGATAGGAACAAGATGATCTTTTTGTCTTTTACAGATGAATGTTTGCTCCGGAACAAGCCGGTGCAGCGCGTGGGATTGACCGGAATTTCTGTTGCGTTGCTAACAATTATCGACTGACGCGTGACGCCAGCCAAGGCCGCTTCCAGCCGCTCTTGTTCGCTGGTGTAGTGCATGAGCGCCGCGCAATCGATGAGCTTGCTCTCTATGAATCGTAAAGAAATCTGTTTGATCCATGGGCGCCTATTTTCTATGCCCCAACGATTCAGCACACCTAGAGGACGAATGATAAAGGGAACTCCTTGCCGGGCCGCTTCATAGGCGGCGACACTTGAGCAGTGCGAAAACACGGCGTGAATATGGACGATATCATACTCTTTTATGTGCTTTCGAACCCATAGATGAAACGGCAGGGACGTGGTGTAGAACCGCGTCTGTCTGGCAAAGTAAAAACAAGTAACGCCGTCTTCCTGTATGGGTTGTTCTAACGGAACGCCGAGAACGGCCGGGCCATTGTCATTTGTGCTAGCCCTGTGGACGGTAACGCCCGCTGCCGCCAGCCCGGAGGTGAGGCTGCGGATCGCAAAACTGGGGCCTCCGCGGATAGAAGCTACGGATGGAATGACGTGGAGGACCTTCATTTCGCGATAGGCAGGGCGAGAGCTTCCACCAGCCGCCTCTGGAAATGACTCTCAGTGAAATGGTTACGATATCGCTCCCAGGACCGGTTCGCCCACTCCTTCGCCGTGCCGGGTTGTAACAATGCGATCAACGCTGTAGCAAGCTCATCCCGGTTGTCAGGGTCAACAGCGAGACCGGCTTCTGGAGGATTCACCACCTCGCGACCTGCATCCAGCGAACTAACGAGACAAGGGCGACCGTATCGCATCGCCTCTAAATAGACCAAGCCAAATCCCTCGTTGCGGCTCGGTAACGCTAGGCACCGCGCTTCTTGGATCAGCCGCTGTTTCTCATCTTCCGGAAGAAAACCAAAGAACGACACGCCCGCTGTGTTCGACGCCATCTGTTCCAACTCCGGCCGTAGATCTCCATCGCCGATGATCCACAGTTGTGCGTCTGGAACGGCGTGGCGAACAGCGGGCCAAGCGGATAAGACTTCACGATGGCCTTTGTAGTCTTCAGTACGAACCATACGGCCGAGCATGATGGCAGCCGGTGTCGAACCGTATGCCGGGCGCTCCGTATTCGAGCCAACTCCAAGGGGGATAAAGCGGACTGGTTGGTTACGAAACTCGGGGTTAAAGCGCACAAATTCGTTCCAGGTGTGATGACTATTACTGAGGAAGCAGTCCACCCGCCAGAGGAGGCGCCGGACAAGCGCGGGCAGAGGCCGCCAAGCTTCGATGCCGTGAAGGAACAGGAAAACCTCCGTTCGTCGAGAGGCCATGAACGGTAGCAGCTTGAGCAAATCGATATGCCAAAAAAGGACTTGAGCAGTGCGATGACGGCAATTAATTGCGTGCCAAACCGCCGCTACGCGGGAGGTCGCGTAGCGCATTCGATGGTCGCGAACTGCTCCTGACGGGCCATAGCTTAAGCCTATCGGGTTGGAATTGCAATGTTGCGCCAAGCCTGACCAAGCGACGGAACCGGATGTCTGAACACCGCCCCCAATAGAGCTATCGAATGACGGAAAAACGCCCAAGAGTGATTTCATTGAACCGCCATCGGATCGGGCGGGAGGACCGGCACTTGGCCGTGAAGAGCTAACCTTCTTCGGAGAAAGGTTCTCAGCACAACAATTAACACCCAGGAGGCCGCCGCACTGGCGAACACTTCCATCAGAGACCCACCGATTTGCTGGAAGCTCATGCCGAGGACGTACTGGCCAGCAAACGCGAGATAGTCACCCCGATTCAGGGACAATCGGGCGGTGTAGTCCACCCAGGAGAGAATAAGAGCGAACAAGCCGAATCCGATAATCACCATCGGGGTTCCAAAATTGATGTAGAACTCCAACACCTGTCCGATACCAACACTCGTGCCCTCGGCGAACGTAACGCCAGTGAAGCGGGAGACGAGATCGCCACTACCGCCGACAGCGGGCTTGCTCGGCCAAATCACCCGAGGGATTAAGGCGAAGAATGCATTTATGATAGTCTCTCCGTTGGCTCGCTGTGTACTGTGGCCGGTATAGGAGACCGCTGCGCCAACGAGTGAATTTTGATTGAGCCGCCCGTCAATAGTGTTGAGGTGCTCGTCGTTGGTGGGGGAGATGAGTTCGAAGTTGGTAAACGTGTTGAACATCTGCTCGATTCGAGTGCTGGTGGCGGCCCCTCCCCAGACGGTTGCTCGCACTTCATTC
>JBKJLJ010000183.1:0-8309 GCA_046597015.1 Bryobacteraceae bacterium | reverse complement strand
CCCAGAACAGCGATTCCATCTTTGCCGCAAACCAACTCTCAGCCCCCCAGACTACGCTGAAGGGAATAGGAGTCGAACTCACCAATTCTATATTATAGCCAGCATTGCGAAACAGGTGTTCCCAGCCCGCCCACGTATGGAAATGGATATGCGTCCGGTCGAACAAACCCTTTTCGTCCTGAGGAAAATTCCCGCCCAGAATCACCATCTGGAAATAGAAATTACCGCTATTCGGCAACGACGCCAGCAGGCAACCGCCCGGTTTGAGCAGCGCCCGCAGTTGCTTCAGGATGTGAGCGTGCTCGAGGAGATGCTCCAAAACATCTCCGCAGACAATATAGTCGTAGCGATCAGCAATCGGAGGGATCTCGTGATGCAAATCAGTCACGATCAGTTTGACGGACGCAGGAAACTGCCCATCGGGAAAGGATTGGCGCTCCAGCCCGGTTACGACGTAGCCGCGCTCGGCCAATCGAGCGGCCAGCAAACCATCCCAGCACCCCACATCCAACAACGCCCGGCCCTCACCGCGGTCGGGGAGCAGATTCAAAATTTGGGAATGGCTGCTCCATGGGCTAGCCTTGAAGGTGTAGCCCTGTTGCACATTGGTCTCTGTTGCCACCATTTTGATTTTTCGTAACCCTCGGTTAAGTTTTCACGCCAACACTAGGTTAACCCATGACTTTAAAAGTCGTATCGTACACTCTCCCCCTCCTCCTCGCGACCCTGGCCGGATGCAATAAACAGACAGCGCCCGTGCAGGCTAAACAGGACTCCGGCCCCCTTGCGGTGCGCATGACCGAAGTTAGGGCCAGAGAGATCAACCGCGTCGTCGAAACGACCGGAACCCTGTTTCCGATTGAAGAGGCGGTCATTAGCGCCGAGATCGACGGCAAAGCTGAGGAAGTGAAGGTCGATCTGGGCGATATCGTCGAAAAGGGTCAAGTGCTCGTTCGCATCAACGATGAGGAACAGCGCTACCAAGTGCAGCAAAGCGAGGCCCAGCTCCGCCAGTCGATGGAGCGCCTCGGCCTGAAAACCGAAACCGAAAGAGTAAAGGACGTCCGCGACACACCCGATGTCCGCAAAGCCCGCGCCGACCTCACCGAGGCCGAACAACGGTTCAAACGAACCCAGCAACTCGTCGATCAAAACATCGGTGCCAAATCGGAACTCGACCAAGCCAGTTCCCGCTACCAGGCGGCCCAAGCGGCCTATGACTCCACCGTCAACCAGACCCGTAACTTAATCCAGGAAGTCGAACGGTTCCGCGCGAACATGGAAATCCAACGCAAGCGCTTCCGCGACACGACCGTCAAGGCCCCCTTCCGGGCACAGGTAAAGGAGCGGCAGGTCAGCCTCGGTCAGTTCGTCCGCACGAACACGCCCTTGTTCGTCCTCGTAAAAACTGACCCGATTCGCCTGCGCATCGAGATCCCGGAACGCATGGCGCCGTGGGTCAAAATCAATCAGGTGGTCGATGTCTCTCTCGAAGCTTTCGAAGGCCGAAAGTTCGTCGGCAAAATCTGGCGCATCGCGCCAACCGTTGACCAGAGCAAGCGGACCTTCGTCGCCGAAGCCTTGATCGACAATAAAGCCGGCGAGCTTAAAGCAGGCTCCTACGCCAAAGCGCACGTACCCACTAGCAAGAACGAAAAGATCACCGTCGTTCCCCAGCGGGCCGTTTACTACGTCCTCGGTTCTAATAAGGCCTTTGTCGTCAAGGACGGCGTGATCGAGGCCAGAGACGTTAAACTCGGCGACCGCATCGATCAGGATGTCGAGATTCTGGAAGGACTAGCGGAAGGGGAAACCGTGGCGACCAGCCAGATGGTCAAATTGGATACGGGGACGAAAGTAAAACTCGCTGTCGATACACCGAAAAAAGGCGAAAAGAAGGGGCTGTAGGAATTACACCCCCCCCCGGGGACTAGCGAGGAGTTTGAACCTTAGGGGTCGCCAAGTAACCACTGATCGTGTCTTTTCCAATGGAATTGACGACAATCTCATACGGTTGCCGAGCCTTCGAACTGTAGAACTGCAGCGGTTCGTTCAAGGTTTTATCTTTCTTCTCGACGGTCTTGTCGTCAAAGGTTAGGTCGACGCTGAACCGGTTCTTCTTCGCGTCGGACTTCTTCAGCTGCAACATTACATCGCCCACCCGCCGAGCCGTCTTTTCTTTCGGCAAGGTGAACTCGAAGTAGTTGCGATCCCCGAGCGCCTTAAGCGCCTGGAACTCTTTATAGTTGGTCGCAATCAATCCGCTCTGTTCACCCAAATCGCCGCGGGTTCGCTTCAGATCGGAAATCGTTTTGTCCAGTTCGCTCTTCGTGTTGGCAACATCGGTTTTCACCGTGCCGACTTCGGTCGAAACGGCCGCGATCTTCGTGTTGGCCGAATTGGCTTCCTGCTTCACTTCCGTGATCTGGCTGGCCATCTGTTGTTGGACCGCCTTCGTCTCTTTCTCTAACTTGGCCGTCAGTTCGGTGGCCTTTTTCTCGGCGTCAACCTTGGCTTGACCCGCGGCCATCGCCGCCTGCCGGCGAGCGGCTTCCAGGTCGTCCTTCAGTTCGCTGATGTAGCGTTTGCTCGTCGCCGTCGTGACGTTCGAGGTCTCTTTGACCCCGGAAATCTCGCGCGTCATCGAGTCTTTCAGACCGGCCACCTCAATCTTCGTCTTGTCCAGTTGCAGAAACAGGTAGACGTTGGCCCCCAGAAGCGCCAGAACGGAGCCGAACAAAATCGGGATCTTCACCCCTCCCCCGCTCGGTGGCGGTGGGGGGGGCGGCGGCATATACATGGGATTGGGATTAGGATTCATTTGCGGATCAACCTCCTGACGTTCGAGTCTAGAATAACATTCGTCCTGACAAATATATGCGGTGCGTTACCATCGGGTTTCACGTTTCGCGCCGCAGCGGCTTGGCCATGGCAAAGTCAAAACGTTCCTGCTTCGAAATTCCCGGTTCAAAACACCGGCGGCAGCGGGCCTCGTACATACCCGTGGCTCCGACCACAATCAGATCCTCACTCTCCACCAAACGTTGCGTATGCTTCGCCGGATTTCCGCATCGGATACAAATCGCCAGCGTTTTCGTAATCGATTCCGCGCGCGCCAGTAAGTCCGGAATCGGAGGGAAAGGCCGCCCCAAATAGTCCGTATCCAGCCCCGCAATGATCACCTGCTTGCCGCTATCAGCCAGTTGCTCGGCCACTTCCACCAGCTCCGGCCCCATAAAATTCGCTTCATCAATGCCTACCACCTGCGTCCGCCAATCCAGCACCTTCAGAATCTCCCCGGCCCCGCCCACCGTCTCCGACGCCATCCGCTGATCCGCATGAGAGACAATCTCTTCGTGAGAGTAACGGTCATCAATCGTCGGCTTAAATACCTGCACCCGCTTGCGGGCAATCCGCGCCCGGCGCAGCCGGCGAATCAGTTCTTCGCTCTTGCCCGAGAACATCGGCCCGCAGACCACCTCAATCCAACCGGTATGTCCGGTGAAAATATCCATAACGCTCTATGATGCCATGGCCGCCTGACCTCACCACTCGCAAAATCGCTCCCGAGCTCCTCGATTCAGCGTCCCCCGCCGACGTCACCGCCAATCTCGGCGACCTCCAGCGGATCAATCGCTACTTCGGCGGCCGCCAGACGCTACGGGCCGTCCTCCGCCCCCTCGCCCGCCCCGGACTCACCATCCTCGACATCGGAGCCGCCTCCGCCGACCACGCCGCCGCCCTGCCCAACGCCCGCGTCGTCAGCCTCGACCTCTCCGAATCCCACCTCCGCTGCGGCTACGGCCCCCGCGTCGCCGCCGACGCCTTCGCCCTCCCTTTCCCTCCGCGCTCGTTCGACCTCGTCATGGCCAACCTGTTTCTCCATCACTTCGAAAACCACGCCATCGTCAGGCTGCTCCACTCCTTCGCCGCCGTCGCCCGCCTCGGCATCGTCGTCAACGACCTCGAACGCAGCCGCCTCGCCTGGTCCTTTCTGCCCCTCACCGCTCCCCTGCTCCGCTGGAACCCGATTACCCTGCACGATGGCCCCGTCAGCGTCGCCGCCGGGTTTCGCCCCGCCGAGTTGGGCGATCTCTTTGAATCGGCTGGCCTCCACGGAACCGTCGTGCGCCGTCACCTCCCGTGGTTCCGCCTATCCGCCGTCTGGCTCGCACAGCGCCCGCTGCCACACGTCCACGAAACGAAGTAAGCGCAACAAATTCCCCGGTTCGGCATAATTCTTCGGCCACGAAGGCGCCCGCCATCGAACCCAAGCCACCCCATCCGCAATCGCCATCGTCAGGGTCAAACTAACTCCCGGATCCTCCAACACCCTCACCTCGGCGGAAAAATCATCCATCCCCGCACTCGCCTCCAGCAGACGATACAGCACCATCGACAACGTCGACGAGTTCCGGCACACCGTCACTTCCCGGCCAATCGAACAGCCGCTCTCCTCCCACCGGCGCAGTTCCGCCACCAGCATCGCGAACGGACCAGGAACAATCCGCCAGCCCAGCGGAGTCGGCTCCAAAATCAACTCCGCCCGCCCACCGCCGTGCCAAAGCCACGACACCCGATCGTTCTCCCCCACGGCCATGCAAAACAGGCCCACCCGAAAGTAGGCCTGCGCCGCCCCCCCTAGCGCCGCCGCCAAGTGGAACCGCTGTTCGCTCGTCACCTGGTCGCCAAAGAATGGAGGAGCCAACGCGACCATCCGCTCCGTCCGCGCCGCCGGGTCCAGCCGCGCCCGAAAGCGCAAATCCAGCTCCAGCAACATCTCTTCCGACTGCCGCCGAAACCGAAACGCCAAACGCTCCTGATGCCGGGAAACGTACAGTTTCAGCCGGACCGCCGCCCGAACCAGGTGGCCCGTCCCCAGCGCCGTCTGAGCCGATCGCAAACCCGCCAGCACCGTCGACGGCAGCGCCGTTAACTCAATCATTGTCTCTGCACCGTTGCAATCGCGCGCACGAGCTCCCGGCGAAAATCAGCGTCGAACGCCGCCATCGCCGGCTCCTGACCCGGCGCCAGATTCACGAGCCACTCCCCGGCCTCGCCGATCACCAAATAGCGCGGCCCCGGGAAGCTAATCGCCACAAAATCATCCGGTGCCCCCAAGTCCAGCGACGGCGCCAACGCCTTCAAGATCGTAGCCAGAAACGCCCGGCTCGAACGGTCCACCACCGCGCCCACCACGCCGCTCTCCACCTTCGCCAGCACGTCCGGCGGCGCCGGCACGCTGATCACTTCGAACTCGATCGCCTGCTCGTTCCGCGTCGTCGTCTCATGCTTCCGGGAATAAAACAGCAGATTCAGCCCGCCGCCCTCCGATACGTCCAACCCAAACTTCATCTGCGCCGTCACCTTCGGCATCCGGAATAGCGACGGCAAAGCGTGCGGCCGGCCCTTCGCCTCCCGAATGTAGCGCTCCGATTCGCCGTCCAACATCTCCTGCGCCCGCACCACCGACTTCGAAATCATTTCGAGAAACGCCGGGAACGCAACGCCCTCCGGGTCCGGCCCTTCCACCGCCGCCTCAAAATACCCCACCAGTTGCCCCAGCGGCCGATTCGAGTCCTGCCAGGCCATCCGCAGCGCGTCGTGAACCGCAGTACCGGGTTCAATCAGATCCTGATCAGCCAGCGGCCGCAGCATCTTTTTCAGATCATCAGCCTGCTTCTTCAGGCCGTCCAATTGTGCTTCGAGATCCTTCCGGGAATATGCCATAAGTCGCTCCTTAAGTCAACGCTTTGATCGCCGCCGCCAGCGCCTGATGAACCCGCTCATCCGCCGGACGCAACGCCGGCAAGGCCACCGGCTGCGCGCTCGCCTGCCGCACCCGTTCCAGCAACGATTGAAACGCCGCCTGGTTATCGCCCGGCAAGACGGCGTGCAAAGTAACCCGCACCTCCGCCCCCGCCCGATAGTCCTGCGCCGAATTCGCCGCATAGGCCCCGGAGACCACCGCCCCGGCGAAACCAAAGCCCAGGCCACCCTGCACCGCCGAATCTCGCGACTGCGCCAGATCCAACTTCACCGCCAGCGAAGTCTCGGTAAACTGGTACCGCGACGGCGCCGCCGCCTGTAACAAAAAGCGGATCACTTCGTCACCCGTATCATGCGCCCGCGCCAAACCAACCAATCTCTCGATGCCCCGCAGATACTCCTCGTCGAAGTGCTTTTGGGACTCGGCCACCGCCAGTCCCAACGCCCCGATGATGTTCGGGATCTGCCGTAAGTCTTGTAACAATTCCGAACCAGCCATAATAGTTACTCCAAGAGACGGGTCTCCACCATTACCCGCAGGGTTGCGTTCTCGCTTCTGTTTCGGCCTCGCGCTAGGCACAAGGCTGTGTTCATTGGTTGCAGTTGCAGGGTGAATTCGCGGGTCTCTCCCTGGCTCGTCTGGAAGTCCACCGACGCGTCCCAAGTCCCGACCCGCCAGCCCGCCGTAGCCATCTTCTCCTCGGTCGCCAGCGCCGCGCCAGCCAGCTCCGCAATGGTTTGACTAAGTTCCAAGCCACCTCCAATCGAACGCCGGACCGACGTCGAACCGATCGCTCCGTAAGTTCTGAATAGAAGCAATCCCGCGATAAGAGAGAAAGTAATCTGGGTTGCAAACCATCTGTTTCTCCGGGGGAGGCACCACCAACGGGATCTCGAACTCTTTGCCGAGTCGCTCCACCAAAAACCGCAACGCCATGATCTGGGCCGGAGGATACGACGCGAAGTAACTCTCTCCCCGGAAATCGGCGGCGATATATTTGTCCGTCTCCTCCGCCCCGCAATAGCGGACCCGAAACCGATTCGGCTTCCAGTTCATCTGCCGCGGATCCGCCTCGTCCACTCGGAGCGGCCCTGGATTCACGAGATCGATCCCAATCGTGCGTCGGTCATGAATCAAATCCGGGTTTTGAGCTTCCATTCCTATATGCCGCGCCCAAAACTCCGGCTGATACATTTCGTAGATCTCCCCATCCTGATCGACTACGTAGGACGACTTCGTCCGAATAGTGGGTCCATGCCGGCGATGGCCCCACCCCTTGCAGACACTCCGAGCGGAGGTAGTGGAGGTGCCGTGTAACAGCATCGCCTCCTTCGGAAATCGTTGCGCTGAATATTCATTCAGATACGAGCGAAAGCCGTTGCGGTGAATCACCGGCTCACGGGTGATCGTCTTCATCAAGAAGCTCCTAAGCGGAAACTAGTGCGCTCGGGGTTAGCCTCTCAAGGAGAGAAACCTAAATTGAGACCAAGCCAAAATCGAGCACTCTTGCCCTCGACTATGAAGTCCACGAAGGGGGTAACCGGAAACTCACTCGCCCGACTTCCAGACACAACTCTATTCCTTTCCAGAACTTACGAGAAAAAAATAAACTGGAACACCCTGTGAGGCTCTTGCAAAACTCCGCGCAAAACGCTTGACAGGCGTGGTAGCGAGCGACGACAAGTTCTTTGCGTAGCCAAGTATACAGAAAAACTGCCGTAGTTAATTTTTAGAGAATACGGATCTATTGCGTCCCTAAATATCTCTGTTTAAAGGGTAAGTTGACTACGTTTTCAAGCGGAGAAGTTGATCGACGGTGAGGGCCAACACGCTAAACATCAGGTGCGCCATCACCTTCTTGGCTCCCCGGACGCGAATGCTGTTGGCACCGAATTCATCTTTCAACCGGGAGAACACTCGCTCGACCATGGTGCGGATGTTGTATCGTTCGGCCTTGGCGGGGCAAAGCTGGGGCGGTAGCTTGACGAGGTTGGGAAGCTGCGTCTTGCTCTTGCGCCGTGTGTGCGGATTGATGACAGGCTGGTGGTTGCGGTCCGCGCTGGCTTGGTGAATAGCCGCAGCATCGTAGGCTGAATCCATGAGTTCATAGAGGTAAGTCGTGCGCCGGGAACTCATCTCCATCAGAGGGATGGCGACCTGGGAATCGTGGACGCTGGCGGCGGTCAGCAGGGCGCTGATGGGGATCTGGCCATCGGCGACGTCGAGGTGAAACTTGTATCCACGCCACCAGAAAGTGCACCCGTTGTTGCCTTTTTTGCCACCAATGTCGCAGGCGGTGGGGACTCCATGGAGCATCTCCTTTACGGTTTTGAGTTTGGCCTGTTTTTCGATTCGAGTGTCTCGCTTAGCTCTGGAAGCTGCTGATTCTTTTGCGAATATTGCCTTCTTTCGCTTCTTTTTGCCTTTGGCTTTCGGGGTCTTCTTGGGCTTGGTATCGATGAATCGCTCGCGGGCCTCGATGGCGGAACCGTCGCGGGCGATGTGGCCAACCAAGCGGTCGGAATGGGTCGCTCGAATG
>JBKJLJ010000168.1:0-13266 GCA_046597015.1 Bryobacteraceae bacterium | reverse complement strand
CGATAGAATTACCCGCCGCGCCTGCACCTGCGCTCCGGCAATCGTCCCGAAGCTCGCGTTCTTCTAAGCCCGGGTCAGCCACGGTCGGATTGGCCCCCGCCTCTGCATACCGCCACTTGCTTCCGTGATCACGAGATGATTCAATACCTGGTCGACCGTGGCACCTACCTCAACGCGCAAGACCAATTTGGGCCAAATCTCCTGCAGGAAGCGGAATTCGAGGCCATAAAACCTTCCTTTGAATTTATCCGAAAGCTAACTCAGAAGTAGGACCGATAGACTTCCTCTGTATGCAGAGACGGAAACTTTAGGGATGTGGGCTCGTAGGAAGATCACACGTCCGGAACCGAACCCGGCCAGTTCGCTGGCCAACGGCGGTAGCGTGATTGCACTTCACTCAAAGCATCCGCTACCGTGCCCTACATCTGGCCAGTAACGCTTCGCCATAGTTCCGAACGGCAGAGCCACCGTTCTTCGGTGCATTGTTGCCGGTGGCTAAGGGAACGTCCGGATTCAGCCGATACTATAGGAAGTGTCGATTTGGCCCGTCGCGATCCTCAGGCGCTCCTTGGTTCGAGCCACCGGAGCTCTCACCCTTCTAATTATCCAGCTGGCGCTGCCCAGCCTCCTCCCTGCCATTCCCGCTGCGGAACGCCTCTCCAACCTCTCCATCCGCCGCTGGGGTGCCGAGAGCGGAATCCCAGAGGAAACGTTCGCCGATTTGCTCGCCCCCGGCGATGGCTACATCTGGCTCGCTTCCAACCACGGTCTAGTCCGCTTCGACGGGCAGCGGGCCGAAGTCTTCCGCCTCGGCGACGCGTTCAGCGCCAAGAGCACAGGCAACTGCACCAGTTCCACCCTCAGCTCCCTCTTGCGCGGTGTTGACGGCACTATCTGGGCTGGTTCAGCCGGCGGATGCCTCTTCCGGTTGGTGCAGGATCGGTTCGGCAGCTTTGCCAATTTCCAACTGGCCGGCGTCGATGCTCCCGGCGTCGACCGTGAATCAAACGGCGTCATGGCCCTCCGAAGGTCGCACGCCGGCCCCGGCATCGAAGTCACTCGCCGGAAACGAATCGCCGTTCTTCGCCAATTGGATGCCGGCACCCTTGGCACTCGCGACGCCACAGACTTAGCCGCCACTAACTCCAACGAACAGCCGATCCTCGCCGCCCCGCCCGGCACCCAAATCATCCTCAGCGCCCGCGACCAGAGCGGCGGCATCTGGGCCATCATGAGCGATCGAAAGCTCTACCACGCCCTCCCCGCCGCCACCGGCTGGACCTTCGAATTCACCCCTCCGGCCGCGCCCCGCCGCGTCCTCGTCGGCCGCGACGGCTTCGTCTGGATCGCTACAACCAAAGGCCTCTATCGCTGGCGCGATGGCCAAAGCCAGCACTGGGGACTTCCCCACGACGAAATCCTCGCCATGCGCGAAGACCGCGCGGGCTGCATCTGGATGGGCTTGGCAGCTTCTTCCGTCGCCCGGCTCTGCGGCGAGCGCCTGGAGTCCGTGGCCGTCGGAAAGGATGACGAAGAAAGCCTCACCACCGTTGACGAAGACCCTCAAGGCAACATCTGGTTCGGCGGCCGCTGGGGCAACCTCTATCGGCTCAGTCCCAGCCACTTCCGCATCTATACCCGCCATGATGGCCTCCCCGAAAGTCATCTCACCGGCGTCACCGTAGACCACCAAGGGCAAGTCTGGGGCAGCCTCCGTAACTCCGGCCTAGTCCGCATGGTCGATGGCCGGCTCGTCGCTACCTACGATCATCCCTCCATCGCCGAAACCCAAACCCTCCTGCCCCACCCCGACGAGGGCGTCCTCGCCGCTGGTGCCGCCGGCCTCTTCGTCGTCGATCGACGGGGCGTGCGCCCGTTGCCGATCCAGACCCCCATCCCCTTTCGCTCCCTGCCCGCTCTGTTCGCTCCGGCTCCCGATCAGATTCTCTATTCAAATAGCACCGCCAACTATCGCCTTCGCCGCCAGCTACGGTCGGCCAGTGCCGACTCCTGGGCCGTCGACTCCCTCGCGGGACCCGGACGCCTGCGCCAGTTTATCCGCGACGCCCAAGGCCGCGTATGGGCCCTCGCGCAGTATGAAGGCCTCCACTGGCTCGACGGCGACGTCTATCGTCCCGCCGACAACGCCCCTTCAGCCCGCGCGCGCGCCTGGTACAGCATTACCGTCGACCACGCCGGACTTCTCTGGATCGGCACCACCTCCGGACTCGAAATCTACTCCCCCCACGAAAAGCGCTTTCTCACCCCCACCGCCCTCCTCCCTTCCGACCAGGTCTTCCATATCAGCCTCGACCGCTTCGGCAAAATCTGGTGCGCTACCCGGCTCGGCCTCGTCCGCTTCGCTCGCCAACAGGCCCTCGCCGCGGCCGCCGCCGGCCAGTTGCCCCTCCTCGTCGAACGCTTCGGCGAAGCCCAATCCCTCCCTACCACCAACTTCGGACTCGTCACCTCCGCCACCGGTGCCACCGACCACCAAGGCCGCATCTGGTTCCCCGGCTTGCGCGGCCTCGTCTCCGTTAACCCGGCCGACTTCGAACGAATCCCCCGCCCCCCAGCCGCCTTTCTCCTCCGCGTCAGCCACGATGGCAACCCCAAAAACCTCAACGCCGACCAACCCATCCCGCCGGGAAGCAAGAAGCTGGAGTTCGTCTTTCAAACCGTTCGACTCGATCCCCTCGGCGGCGACTTCTGCCGCCTGCAAATGCAAGGCTTCGATCCGGACTGGCTCCCCTGCAACGAGCGCCGTACCGCCCAATACACCAATCTCCCGCCCAGCCATTATCAGTTCGTGCTCCAAACCTCCAGCCAAGCTGGCCAGTGGAATGGCCAACCCCTCCGCATGCACCTTACGATCGACCCGGCTTACCACCAGATCGGCTGGGTCCGCGCCCTCGCCGTATTGTTCGTCGGTGGCATCTTGGGAGCAATCGCCTGGCAGCGCCATCAAACAGCCAAGCGACGCACCCGGCTCCTAGAAGAAAAGGTGGAAGAACGCACCGTTAAACTCGAAAGCGCCATGCGGGCCGCCCACGCCGCCAACCGGGCCAAAACGGAGTTCCTCGCTACGATGAGCCACGAAATCCGTACCCCCATGAACGGCGTCCTCGGCGCCGTCCAACTCCTCGGCTCCTCCTCCCTGACCCCGGACCAGCGCCAACTCGTTACCGTCATCCAACAGTCCGGCGAAGACCTCGTCGGCATCGTCGACGATATCCTCAACCTGTCGAAAGTCGAGGCCGGCCTGCTGACCCTCGAAAAATCCACCGTCCACCTCCCCGCTCTCTGCGAAACTCTCGTCGCCCTCTTCACCGCCAAAGCCGAAGCCAAGGGCGTCTCCGTCCGCTTATTCCTCTCCCCTTCCGTCCCCCCCTACATCCTCAGCGACCCCCAACGCCTGCGCCAAATTCTCCTTAACCTCGTCGGCAACGCCGTCAAGTTCACGGACGCCGGCGAAGTCCGTCTCCGCGTCTCCGCCGACCTCGCCGCCGCCACCCTCTCCTTTCACGTCGAAGACACCGGCCTCGGCATCCCCTTCGATAAACTCCCTACCCTCTTTGACCCCTTCGTCCAGGCCGACTCCTCCACCACTCGCCGCTTCGGCGGCAGCGGCCTCGGCCTGTCCATCGTCCGCCGCTTCATCGAAGCGATGCAAGGCTCTATCGCCGTCGAAAGCGAACCCGGACTCGGTTCCACCTTCCTTGCCACCTTCCCCCTCGAACTCGGCCCTGCCCCCGTCGAACCACCCGAGCCCCCACCAACCGCCCTCCCGTCACCCGAAAGCGGTTGCACCGTCCTCCTCGCCGAAGACAACGCCGTCAACCAACTCATCTTTCAAAAAATGCTCCTGCGCCTCGGCTACCTCGTCCGCACCGCCAACCAGGGACAGGAAGCGCTCGCCATCCTCCGCTCCGAAAAAGTAGACCTCATTCTGATGGATTGCCAAATGCCAGCACTCGACGGCTACCAAACCACCCGCGAACTCCGCAGCTGGGGCGGCCACTTCGCCGAGCTCCCTGTCATCGCCATCACCGCCAGCGCGATGGAAGAAGACCGCCAACGTTGCATGGCCGCCGGCATGAACGACTTCCTCAGCAAGCCCGTCATCCTCACGGCCCTCGCCGCCACCCTCAGCCGCTGGAGTCAACCATTGCCCCCCGCCGGAATCGATTAATTTTCAGGCCAAGCTTAACCGGTTCCGATAGTCGCGCGGCGAAACCCCAACAATCCGCCGAAATACCACCCCAAAGTAGCTCTGATCGCAGAAGCCAACTTCCTGGCTGATCGCCGCGATCGAACGCGTCGTGCCGGCCATCAAGTGCTGCGCCCGGCACACCCGCAGCCGATGCAAATGCGAAACAAACGCGCTTCCCGTCACCGACCGGAAAAACCGCATGAAGTGCGACTTGCTCATATAGAGCAAACCCGCCGCCTGCTCAATCGTGATCGTCTCCACCAAATGCTGGTCCAGATAGTCGAACAAAGGCCGCAACCGCTCAAGGTCGCGACTCTTCCGGCCCACCAGCCGGCTCGTGCCTAGATCCTCCGCGTAATGGCCGATCAGCAGCACCAGGATCATCTTCAAATACGTCTTCATCGCCAACTGGCCATGCTTCGCTCGGGACAACTTCTGCTGGTGGATCCGGTTCAATAAAGCCACCACTTGCGAAGGAATCCCCGTCGCCGCCCGAATGACATGGGGGAACTCGTCCCCTTGTATGTCAAACGGAATCAAGTACTCCGCGTTTTCCCCCGCTATGTTGTCGCCCAGGATGATCTCCGGGTGAAAATACAACGCCACGATTCCAATTGACGGTGAAAGATACTCTCGAATGCTATGAAACAAATCTCTTCCCATCACAAAGAGGTCCCCTTGGTTCACCACCACCTCTCGATCCTTCACCCGGTAGATCGCCGAACCCGTCTTCAGATACGCCAATTCAAAGTACTCGTGCCGACGCAGCACCGCGCAAGCGGGAGGCCGCAGCCGCAGAAAACGGACGTCCATCGGAAACGACGGATCTAGCGGCGAAATATGGACTCCAGAAGCCGTTACTGCAGGCTCAATAACGCGAACCGCATTTTCCCATTGAATGGATTGGAGAGTGGCCATGGCGCTTGCCGATAAAAGACCTCGCAATCGTATTCTCATTACATCTATGTGTCAACCCAGTGCCCCCCCTCTCGCCCCAAACCCATAACAGCCGTAATGAGTCACCTTCCCTCACCGCCGAGTGCCCGGTGCCGGGTACTTGCGGGCCGCGTCGTCCAACACCAGAACCCAGTCGCTTGACTCCCCCTGCGACGGCGGATCGAACTCCCGCTGCCCCGTATTGGGAAACGTCCCAATCGCCGTCGCCTTGCCCGTCCGCGGGTCGTACCACCAAGCCTTCACCTGCTCCCCGGCGATCTTGCTCATCTGAACAGAGAATCGCCGTCCCACTGGGACATAAATCAGGGCGTACGTTCCCTCCGCATCCCGAGTCGCCGTATAGCGGTATCGCCCAGCACCCGGAACCGACGTCGCCACGCGGTTCGTTACCAGTACCGAATCATCCGGAATTCGGCTCAAAAATGGCCTGGATTCCAGCAGCCAACGAGCATATTGCATCTGCGCCGCCCCGGGCTGGTCCAACGCCTCGCTCCACGTCATCAACGGATTGTTAATCGGAGCCCGGCCCGCCGCCCACATCTGCCACACCGAGTGATGGCCGTAGGTATGGCCAAACGCGCCCCCAAAGAGGTCCCAGTAAATGGCCCGCCGCACATCCGCCGCAATCGAATGCCCCAACTCCCCCGCCCGGAACGAAACAGGATGATCCTCATAGATCGGCTCGGCGTCCATCACCGGCTTCACTGGTATCCGGCCGTAGTCAAACGCGGTCTTCTCGTAGCGGCCCGTATACTCCGCCGAATGCCCGTTCTGCCGCATGTTGAACGCGAGCCAGTCCTCGGAATGAAAGGGCTCCGCCGACCCCGAGCCTCCGTTCGGATGATACGTAATCAGATGCGTCCCGCCATCTCCTTTCCGCAACCCCGCCGCCATCGCCCGCAGAATCTGCCGATGCCCATCCGTGTCCACCGAGCGGTCCCCACCCAATACCCAGATCAGCCCCGCGTTGCGATACCGCCGGCCCAACCACTCTCCATACGCCGCCGCGTTCTGCGGAGTGAAAATCTCCTTCGACCTCCCCTTCCCATTCCACTGGTCCCCCCACGTCGGCAGAAACCCCACGTACATCCCCAGCGAATTCGCCTTTTGCACCACAAAATCAACATGATCCCAGTAGTCGTTGCTCTCCCCTGCCTTCTCGTCAGGCCGTAACGGGTCGTTCTCCAGGAAAGGACGATACCCATAAGCATTCGGATCGTTCAAGCCGTTCAACTCGGCGATCGCCACCGCTTGAATCACGGTAAATCCCTTCCCTGCCCGATTCTCCAGGTACCGAGTCGCCTCCTCCCGATTCAGTCGATGAAACAACTCCCAGGCGGTATCACCGAGATAGAAAAATCCCTTGCCTGCTTCTGTAACTAGAAATCGCCCATTCTCGCTGACTCGAAGAGGCGGCAAGGGAGCAGCCAGCAGGCCCCAGAAAAGTGGGAAGCAGACGAAAAGGAAGGAAAGGAAGCGCATGGAATAAGGTCTCTGCCCGGAGTCTATCCGACCCCGCCCTCTACCGAATAGTGCAATGCCACCCTCGACTCTTGCAAAACTATCATTCCGCTTTCCACTCCCAGTTCGAACCACCGCAATGAACACCCCCTTCAGAGCCCGCGAAAAATGATACTTTCACAAGAATTCCGCGATAGCTTTCCGCTATTCTCGAGCCAAAACCGCTGATACAGTCGATGCAGATTCGCTCGCGCGCCGAGCCCCCGGGAGACTTCCATGCCGAATTCCTGCCTGCTACGCACCCTGTTGCTCTTGCTGTCCGCGACCCTCGTTGGCTTCGGCCAATCCATCACCGGCACCATCACCGGTTCCGTTACCGACGCCACTGGCGGGGCCGTTGCGGGGGCCTCCGTCACCTTGCACAGCCAAACCACCGCTGACGCCCGATCCATCAAATCAAACGAATCCGGCGACTTCGTCTTCAACGCTGTCGTTCCCGGTTCCTATCGCATTCGCGTAGAAAAGGAAGGTTTCAAAACCATTGAACACCCCGGCCTGGTGCTCACGGCCACCCAACGCCTCTCGATTGGCAACCTCCAACTCCCCGTCGGTGCCGTCAGCGAACGAGTCACCGTCGAAGCCACTGGTGCCACTGTCCAAACGGCCAGCTCCGGCAACTCCGCCGAACTCTCCGGTAAGCAACTCAACCTCCTCGTTACTCGCGGCCGCGACGTCATCTCCCTCCTCCGCGTCCTCCCCGGCGTAGCCGGTGGAACCGATGAGAACGCCCTCGGCGGAACATTCGGCACGAACACCCCAAACATTGGCGGCCAGCGCATCGGCATGAACACCATGTCCGCCGATGGCCAATCCGGCAATGACGCCGACGGCGTCGGGGGCTTCAATGGGATGACCAGTCTTGACGCCATCGCCGAAGTCAAAGTGCTCCTCAATAGCTATCAGGCCGAGTACGGCCGCAACGCCGGCGCGAGCATCAACCTCGTTACCAAGTCAGGCACTAAGGATTTCCACGGCAGCGCCTACTGGTTCGTCCGCAACGAAAAGTTTAACGCCAATGACTTCTTCAACAATCGCAACAGCCAGGCCCGGCCGCTCTATCGCTACAACACCTTCGGCGGCACCTTCGGCGGACCCGTCTACATTCCCGGCAAATTCAATACGAACCGCGACAAACTCTTTTTCTTCTACTCCCGTGAAGATTGGACCATCAAAGAGCCCCGAAATGTCCGCCGCGTCACCATGCCCACCGCTCTAGAACGCGTTGGCAACTACTCCCAGACCCTCGACCTCAGCGGCCGCCTCATCCCCATCACTGACCCTCGTACCGGCCAGCCATTCCCTGGGAACATCATTCCCACAAACCGCATCAGCCGCAACGGCCAAGCGATTCTCAATCTCTTCCCCCTGCCGAACTTCCTGGATCGCGGCCTCTCCGGCGGAAACTACAACTACCAGTTCCAGGAGATCACCGATCACCCCAAAAAGCTAAACACGTTAAAGGGCGACTACAACCTCACCGCCAACGACCGCATCTCAGCTCGTTACACCTCCTGGTGGGCAGACCGTCGCGGCTACGAAGGCCTCGCCGCTTTCAATTCGAACTGGGATCAGCTCTACCATCACTATCTCTTCAAAACCGATCAGATCCAGTTCGGCTACACGAAGATCATCCGCCCTAACATCATCAACGAAGCGCAGTTCGGCTATCGCAAACTCGGCGAAATCGGGGATGCCACCTCGCCCACCAACTTCGACAAAGTAACCCGCTCCAAGGTCGGCCTCGCCGCCCTCGGTCAGCTCTATCCGGCCGGCAACACCCTCGACATCATCCCCCAGGCCAGCTTCGGGGGCGTTCCGTCCGCCGCCAACATCGCCTACGACGGCCGCCTCCCTATCGACGCCAAAGACTGGCGCTGGAACTATAGCGACAATCTAAGTTGGATCAAAGGTGCCCACTCCATAAAGTTCGGCATCTCTGGCGAATACCAGATGAATAGCGAAGGACCGCGGTCCAACTTCGGCGGCAACTTCGGCTTCGATCGCAACGTCAACAATCCGAACGAATCCAACTACGCCTATTCAAACGCACTCCTCGGCAACTTCTCGACTTACACCGAAAGCAGCGCCCGCACTACCGGCCTCGCCCGCCAAGCGCTCTTTGAAGCCTTCGCCCAGGACTCCTGGAAAGCCACCCGTCGGCTCACCCTCGATTACGGCATGCGCTTCACTTGGTTCACCCCTTGGCGCGTCACTGACGGTAAAGCCGCCGCCCTCGCCCTCGAACTCTACGACCGCGCCAAGGCCCCGCAATTCGTCCAACCCATCCTACAGAACGGTGTCCGCGTCGGGCGCAACCCCATCACCGGAGCCATCCTCCCCGCCGTCACCATCGGCTCCTTCGCCCCCGGCTCCGGCGATCCCGCCAACGGGCTCGTCGTTGCGGGAGGTAACCAGCTTCCCGCCGGTTTCGCCAATCGCGGTTGGGAAGCCGCGCCTCGGTTCGGCTTCGCCTACGACCTCTTCGGCAACGGTAAGACCGCCCTCCGCGGAGGCATCGGCTCCAGCAAACAAGCCGTTCCCAGCGCCGGATCCTACCTCGGATCCACCCGCACCAATCCGCCCGTGCAGTTCAACTCGCAAATCTTCTACGGCAATGTCGATGCCCTCACCCAATCCGCCGGCATCCTGTTTCCGAGTAACGTCAGTGCCCTCGAACGGAATCCCAAGACCGCCACCGTCGTCAACTACTCCCTCGCGATTCAGCAGGATCTCGGCTGGAAGACGATCCTCGACCTCTCCTACGTGGGCAATCGCTCCCAACACCTACAGCAAACCCGGAACCTGAACACCATTCCCTACGGCGCCCGGTTCGCTGCCGCCAACCTGGATCCCTCCGCCCCCGGCCGGCCTCTCCCGGATACCTTCTTCGCTCCCTACCCCGGCTTCGGCAACGTCACCTACATCGAAAATTCGGGCTACGGAAACTACAACGCCCTCCAAACAGCCATCAATCGCCGCCTTAGTTCCCGCCTCCAGTTCGGCCTCGCCTACACCTGGTCCAAATCGATGGATCTAACCAGCGGCGACAACGGACTGTTGCCCCTCTACCGCCCTTACCGCGTCTGGGCATACGGCAAGTCAAGTTACGACCAGACCCACGTCATGGTCTTCAACTATCTGTGGGATCTGCCCAGAGCCAGCGCCCACTGGAACAACGCGGTCTCCCGCGTCGCCCTCGATAACTGGCAGCTCTCAGGCATCGTCTCCATGGCCAGCGGCACCCCCCGCGACGTCTCCTACTCTACCGTCGACGGGGCCGACATAACCGGCGGCGGCGACGGAGCCCGCGTCAACGTCACCGCCAAAGCGCCCCTGCCGAAGAGCGAGCAGACGTTCGATCGGTTCTTCAACACCTCCGCCTTCGCCCGCCCCGCCCGGGGCGATTTCGGCAACGCCCCGAAGGACGTCTTCCGCGGACCCGGCATCAACAACTGGGATATCTCGCTCTTCAAAAAGTTCCCCCTGAAAAACGAATCCCGCTTCCTTCAACTTCGCTGGGAGCTCTACAACGCCTTTAATCACACTCAGTTTAGCGGCGTCGACAATGCCGCTCGCTTCGATCTTACGGGCAACCAAGTCAACGCTCAGTTCGGTCGCTTCACCAGCACCCGCAGCCCACGCATTATGCAGGGAGCTCTAAACTTTACCTTCTAACGCGGTCGTCCGCTCGTTCGCCGGCAGTCCTCCCAACCGCCGGCGGAAGTAAGACGCCAACAAAGCTCCCGACGCATTCTGCACTGTGCCAAAAACCACACTCGCCAGCGCGGCATTGCTGCTCTTCAAAACGTCATACGCCAACCCCGTGGCCAATCCGCCATTCCGTATCCCCACCTGCATCGCCATCGTCGCCGCGTCCCGCAAGTCCAGTCCGAACGCCCGCGCCCCCGCATAACCTACCAGGTACCCCAATCCGTTATGCAAGATCTCGACCAGCACCAGCGTCCCTCCCATTGACAATAATGCCTCCCGAGAGTTCGCCGTGATAATCCCGTTCACGAAACACGTCGCCGTAATTACCACCCACGGCAACCAGCGGTCCATTACAGCCTGCCGCCCTTGCAACACTCTCTCTAAAAAAATCCCCCCGGCCACCGGGAAAACGACAATCCGCGCAATCGACCCCGCCATCACCCCAAACTCTACCGGCACCTCCCGGCCCGCCAACAGACGCATCAAAGTCGGGGTCACTACTGGCGCCAGCAATGTCGACGACGTCGTCATCGCCACCGATAACGCCATGTTTCCGCCCGCGAAAAACGTCATCACATTCGACGAATTCCCCGCGCACACCGCACCCACCAACAACACCCCCGTCGCCACCTCCGGTGCCAATCCAAACAGCGTCGCCAGCCCCACCGCTACCAGTGGCATCACCAGATACTGCAAGCCCAAACCCAGCCCAATCACCCCCGGCGTCACCCACACCTGCTGCAATCCACGCAAACTCACCCGCGTCCCCATCACGAACATAATCAGCTGCAACGGGGGAATCACTAGCGTCTTCAGGTTAAACTCGCCCCATCTCAGAAATGGCCCCGGCCACCACAGTGCCAACGCCGCTGTCCCCAGCAACGCCAAACTGAACACCCAGTTCGTCCCCATGGTCTCTTCTCTCCAACTGGCCGAGATATCGTACATCATAACGCCCGCCTCCTGCAGCAAGCCGTAGTCCCGGCGCTTGCAAACCTCTCCCCATTTGCCTCGACCGTAACCTCCTAACCCTTCCCCGCGCCTTAGGGTAGACTATCGACACCCACCGCTCCTTAGTTCGGAGATCAGGATCAGTTCGTTGATCCAAATGAAGGTGGTGTCCCGGAGGCTCATTTGTTTCTACGATTCGTAATCCCGCTTGGCTTAGCGGTGGCCTGTTGGGCCCAACAAGCCGCTCCCCCAACCCGGCTGAAGCTGAATATCATCGCCGGCCAGGGTGCCGTCAACAACATCGGCATGCGCGTCGCCGCCCAGCCAGGGGTCGAAGTCCTCGATGAAAAGAACGCCCCCGTAGTCGGGGCCGAGGTCATCTTCCAGGCTCCCATCGACGGCCCGACCGTCGCCGCCTACGGCGGCAGCCCAGCCCAAACTGTCAAGACGGACGCGAAGGGCCAAGCCCAAGCCAGCGGCTTTCTCCCCAACGCGCAGGCCGGACCGTTCCGCATCCTCGTCCGCGTCACCGCCGGCAACGACATCGTCGAAGGCGTCATCAATCAGTCCAACGGCCAAGGCCCCAAGGGCAGCAAAGTCACGGCCAATCGAAAAGTAATCTGGACCGTCGTCGCCGTCGCCGCCGCTGCCGCCATCGGTGGCGGAGTCGCCGCTAGCCGCGGAGGCGATAGTACCGCCGCTGCCGCTGCCAGCAAGAAACCGGTCAGCATCGGCGCTGGACCCATCACGGTAGGAGCACCCCGATGAAGTCACTATTCCTACTCTCCACACTCGCGGCCACGACCGCCTGGGCCCAACTCTCCGGCCCCACACCCGGTTACGTCTTCGACGGCCAGGCCCGCGAACTCCGCCCCATCCGTGGCTTCGTCGGGGCCGCTCATCTCGGCTCCGCCCTCGTCAAGGATGCTGACGCCGCTAGCGCTTCCGCCGATGGCACCCTTGCCATCGCCTCCCGCTTCGGCTCCATCGAACTCATCCGTGGCTTCGATTCCGACGCGCCCCCGCGCCTCACGCTGAGCCAGGAACCCGGCGATGTCCTCTTCGCTTGGTCCGGTCACGACGTCGCCGCCGTCTTCCCGGCCACCCGCAAAGTCCAAATCTGGCGCAACGTCGATACCGCCGCCGAGCCAGACCCCGCCTTCGATCTCTCACTCGTCGATGGAGCCATCCGCAACATCCTCCTCGATGGCGAACGTCTCGTCATCTCGACCCCAGGCGCGCTCTACCTGGCAACCGCGGCCTCCACTCGCCAACTGCTCGCCGTCGCCGATCCTTCCGCCGTCGTCCGCTCCGGCAACCATCTCTTCATTGCCGACCGCGCCGCCGGACAGATCATCCTCCTCCGCGACTACTCGACCGCCGCGATAGCCGAAAAATTCGCTGACGTGGCCGCCCCCGTCGGGCTCCAACTTTCGAAAACGGCTCTCCTCGTCGCCAGTGCGGACACCCGCTCGGTCGACGCCTTCGACCTCGCTTCGAAAGCCCGTACCGCCTCTCTGGAACTCGATTTCCTGCCCACCCGCATGGAATCGCTCGGTGCCAATCCGCTCGCTCTCTTAAACAGCGGCTCCTCTAGCGAGCCCCTCTACGTCCTCGACTCAAGGAACGCTTTGCAAGTCTACTTCGTCCCCGCCGGGAGGGATCAGTAATCATGATACGCCTCATCCCCCTACTCCTCCTCGCCGCCGCCTTCCTGCCCGCGCAGACCAGCCTCCCGCTGTCCTTCCGCGTCCAGGTCTCCGGCGCCGTGCAGACCCTCTCCGACAACGGGACCATACAATTCAGCGCCGACGCCATCGGGAAACCGCTCGACGCCAGCGTCTCCGTTACCAATCGCGGCACCGGGACCATTAACATCACACGCGTCGAAATCACCGGGGCTACCGACTTCA
>JBKJLJ010000106.1:0-2684 GCA_046597015.1 Bryobacteraceae bacterium | reverse complement strand
GACGACTTGCGGGTCGAAGATGTTAGCCAACTATGTGCCGCCTTACGACGCGACGGCGGTGGAGCGGTTGGAAGCGGCGGGGGGAATCATCCTCGGCAAGACGAATTGCGATGAGTTTGCGATGGGTTCGTCGAACGAGAACTCGGCGTTTGGACCGGTGCGGAATCCGCTGGCGCTCGATCGGGTGCCGGGGGGCAGTTCGGGGGGGAGCGCGGCGGTGGTGGCGCAGGGGACGGCGGTGGTTTCGCTGGGCTCAGACACCGGCGGTTCAATTCGGCAGCCGGCGAGTTTTTGCGGCTGTGTGGGGGTTACGCCGACCTATGGCCGGGTGTCGCGGTATGGGCTGGTGGCGTTTGCGAGTTCGCTCGACCATATCGGCCCGTTTAGCCGGACGGTAGCGGATTCGGCGACGCTGCTGCAGACGATGGCGGGACGGGACGAGCGGGATGCGACGTCGGCGCAGCATGAGGTGCCGGACTATTTTGCGACGATAGCGGAATCGGTGAAGGGCTTACGGTTGGGGTTGCCGAAGGAGTATTTCGCGGGGTTGGCGCCGGAGACGGGCGACCGGATCATGGCCGGGGTCGAGGTGCTGAAGAAGCTCGGCTGCGAGGTGAGTGAGGTGAGTCTGCCGCATACTGAGTATGCAATTGCGGCTTACTACATCATTTGTACGGCGGAGGTTTCGGCGAATCTGTCGCGGTTTGATGGGGTACGGTTTGGTCACCGGTCGGCGAAGAGCGATACGCTGGCGGACCTGTATAAGAACTCGCGTGGCGAGGGGTTCGGGGCGGAAGTGAAGCGGCGAATCATGTTGGGGACGTATGTGCTGAGCCATGGGTATTACGACGCGTATTACTTGAAGGCCCAGAAAGTACGGAACCTGCTGACGCAGGATTTTGCGAAGGCGTTTGAACAGGTGGACGCGCTGATTACCCCGGTTTCGCCGTTTCCGGCGTTTAAGATCGGAGAAAAGGTGAATGACCCGATCCAAATGTACCTCTCGGACATCTACACCATTACGGGGAGCCTTGCGGGGATCCCGTGCATGAGCGTGCCGTGCGGGGTGACCGCCGAGGGGTTGCCGGTGGGCATGCAGATTTTGACCAAGCATTTCGCGGAAGACACGATGTTCCGTCTTGCGCACCAATACGAACGAGCGGGCGGGTTTTCCGCCTAGCTGAAATGAGGAGATAAGATTACGATGCCTTTTGTACTGCCTGAACTGGGATACGCTAACGACGCGCTGGAACCGCACATTGACGCGGCGACGATGGACATCCACCGGACGCGTCACCACCAAACCTACGTGACGAACCTGAACAACGCCGTGACGGCGAACGCTTCGCTCGCTGGGAAGACGCTGGAAGAGTTGCTCGCCAACAACCTGGCCATTGTGCCGGACGCCGCCAAGGGCGCCGTGCGGAACCACGGGGGCGGCCACGCGAACCATACGCTTTTCTGGGCCACTTTGGCGCCGAACGCGGGCGGCGCGCCGACGGGCACTTTGGCTGCGGCGATCACCGCGAAGTTCGGTGATTTCGAGGCGTTCAAGGCTGCGTTCAAGGCCGCTGCGGTGGGCCGGTTCGGATCGGGCTGGGCGTGGCTTGTGAAGAACGCCGATGGCAGCGTGGAAGTGACTTCGAGCGCGAACCAGGATTCGCCGCTGATGGAGGGGAAGACGCCGATTCTGGGGTTGGACGTGTGGGAACACGCCTATTACTTGAAATATCAGAACAAGCGCCCGGACTACATCGACGCCTATTGGAGCGTCGTGAACTGGAAGGCGGCCGAGGGCTTGTATAGCGGAGCGACGACGCTGACTTTCTAACTCGTTCATCGTGGCGGCGGGGGAATGGGCATTGCCTGTTCCCCCGTTTCCGTAAATGTGGTTGAATAGCGTGAGATGAAACGATTTGCGAGTGTCTCCCTATCTATTGCGCTGCTAGCGATTGCCTGGCATTTTTCGCCCGCCGGACCGAATTCAGCTCTCGGCCAAGCTGGCGGAGCCAAGGTCAGCGGCGAAGGCAAGTACAAGTTCCGCGTGCTTTACACCTCGTCGCATTTGCCGGCCGAGGCGCAGGCGGTGTTGAAGGCGGCCCATGGCGGCTTCGCGATTGACCGGCGGCCCGGCAAGGGTGAAGTCTATTTCGCGCTGCCCGGCGCGGGGATCGTCCAGATCAGCGCTGATCTGAAGAAGACGAAAATGCTGACGACGGACCCGTCGATGAAGGACACGAACATGCATAACTCGATGTTCTGGCAGGCCAAGGACGGTACCCCGTTTTTGACCTTCCCCGGCAACGCGGCATCTAAAGTTTTTACGACGAGTATCGATGGCAAGTTGGTGCACACCTTAAACCCGCCGGTGGCCGGGACGGACATGGGCAACCCGGTAGCGACCGATTACTTCACGAACAAGGGCACCTTCATCCCGACCGACGTGGAGCAGTTGGACGGCCTGTACTACATCCCGACCGGTTACTCGAAATTGGACTACGTGTTGACGGCGAAGATCAAGAGCACGAAGCCGTTTGTGGCTGAATGGCATGACCTCGCTTTCGGCGGGCGCGGCACCGGCGTGGGCCAGTTAGGCACAGGTCATGGAGTGACGATTAAGCAGGGGACGACGCGAATCGACATCGCCGACCGTCCGAACTCCGAGATCGACCGCTACACCCGGT
>JBKJLJ010000046.1:0-6147 GCA_046597015.1 Bryobacteraceae bacterium | reverse complement strand
TACCAGGTGACGAGTAATTCGAAGAGAATGCCGTCGCGGGCCGAGAGGTAACTACGGCCTTCGGAGTTGGAACCGATGAAGTAGCTTATGGGCACGGAACCGTTGTCGAAAGTGAGTTGCGTTCCGTCGACGCGATATTTGTGACCGGCGGCGGTGAAGGAGCTGGCGGGCAGAGGCGAGACGGGGCCGCTGGAGCGGGCCATCGGCGTTTTCGCATAGGAATCAGCGATGGCTAGATGACAGGGGCGGCAAGCTTGACTACCAACGAAGAGTGCGACGGCCAACAGCATGAAACCTCAATCTGGAAGGGTAGCAGGATTCACGAAGAGCCAGAGCACGGCGGCGCAGAGGGTGGTTGCGACGCTGAGGTAGAGCACAGCGTTCCAGTTGTTGGACTGCTGGAGGACGAAGCCCATGAGGGCGGGGGAAGCAAAGCCGGCGCAGTTGGAGGCGGCGTTCATGAGGCCGGCCACGGCGCCACCGGAGGTTCCGCCGATGTCTGTCGCCGAAGACCAGGCGGCGCCGAGATAGAGATCGACGGCTCCGGCGGCGCAGCCCATCAGCAGCGCCGCCAACGCGGCCTGGGAACACCATACACCGGCGGACATGAGCAAGGCGCCGGAGGAGAGGGAAATGAATCCGACGATGGTGCGCGCCTTGCGGGCATTGGTGCGGCGGCCGATCCAATCGGTCAAAACACCGCCGGCCCAATTGGCGCCGACGCCGAGGAGAAGCGGGAGGCTGGCGAAGTAGCTCGATTCGGTGAGCGACATGCCGCGATGTTCGCGCAGATAGGTGGGGAACCAGGTGATGTAGAACTGCCACATGAAGGTGGAGCCGAAGGCGGCGGATAGCAGGCACCAGAGGCGGCGTGAGCGAAGCAATGAGGCCCAGGGGACGGGGCCGGCGCTGGCGGCGGTGGCGTTGGCGGCGATGACGGCGCGCTCTTCGGGCGTTACGGAGGGGTGTTCGGCGGGCGTGTTTCGATACCAGGCGAACCAGAGCGCCGACCAGAGGAGTCCGAACGCGCCGAAGACGAGGAACGGCATTCGCCATCCGTAGTGGAGCAAGAGATAGCCGGCGATGGGAGGCGTTAGGGCGCCGCCGAGCCGGCCTCCGCCGAGGAAGGCTCCGAAGGCGGTGGCGCGTTCGGGTACGGGTATCCAGCGCCCGAAGGCGGCGGCGATGGAGGGGGAGAAGGCGGCTTCGAGAGCACCGAAGACGAAGCGGATGACGAGGAGCGAGATATAGCTCCAGGCGGTGGCGGTGAGGGCGGTGAACAGCGACCAACCGGCGATGGCGAAAGCGACGAGGCCGCGGGAGCCGTGGCGGTCGGCGAGGATGCCCCAGGGGGTCTGGCCGAGGAAATAGGAGAGGCTGAAGATGCTGAAGACGAAGCCGAGTTCGGTTTGGGAGAGATTGAAATTGCGGCGGAGTTCGGGGCCGGCGATGGCGATGCAGACACGGTCGGTGTAGCAGACCATGTTGATCAGGAGAGCGAGGAGGACGAGGCGGTGGCGGACGGCCATGGGTTAGATCCCTTCGGGGGTAGGGGTGTCGAGGTCGAGGGGATAGAGGGGGCGGGAGACTCGTTTGAAAGGGAGTTGACGGAGGTTGGCGGAAGAGACGCCGGGGGTGTCGACCACGAAGATGGCGGCGGCGAGGGGTTCGTAGGCGGCGCGAAAACCGTTGGGGGATTTGACGACGACGATTTGGCAGTTGACGGGTTCGATGCCTTGGCTGCGGAAGAGTTCGGGGTCGACGGTCATGGCGGAGCGTTCGGCGACGAGGATGTGGACGAGGCCGGAGACGAGGACGGCCGCGCGGCCCATGGAGGTGGTGATGCCGGTGTTGTAGCCGCGGGCGCGGGCGGTCCAGGTGCCGTCGGAGAGGAGCTTTACGTAGGCGGAGACGGGGACGGGCTTGGAGTGTTTCTTGTCGAAGGACGCGCCGATTTTGCGGGTGATGGTGGCGCCGACGCGGGCTTCGAAGGCGGCGGCGACGGTGGCGGGGTCGACAAGGAAGATGGCGGCGGGGCCGGTGAGAGGGGCTTTGAGGAGATGCTTGAGGACGCCGGTGGAGTCGCCGGGGGAGCCGGAGCCAGTGGAGTCCGAAGACTCGGCGAGGATGGTGGGCCTCGCTGGGAGAGCGATGGCGGCGGCGATAGCGTCCGGGACGGGGGTGAGGGTAGTTTCGAACTCGGACTTACCGCGCCAGAGGCGGCGGGCGAAGGAGTCGGCGTAACGCTGGGCGGACTTGGGTTTGTTGTTTGTGACGGCGACGACGGCGCAGCCCATTTCGGCGATATCGAGCCAGGGTTGGACGGGGAAGATGGAGATGGCTTCGGCCTGCCCGGCGGCTTCGATGGCTTGGGCGGCAGTGAAAAGAGTGTGCATGGGGCCGCGGTGGGTTTGGGCGTTTTCGGCTTGGATGATGAGGGGGAGTTTGCGGAAGGCCATGGTGGGCCGGACTTCGCCGGCAAGCGTGCGGAGAAGAAGGCGGGCGGCTTTTTGGCCGGTTTCGAACATGTCGATGTGGGGGTAAGTATGGTAGCCGACGATGGCATCGGCGAGGGTGACCATGCGTTGGGTGAGATTGGCGTGGAGGTCGAGGGTGAGGAAGATGGGCTTATCCGGGCCGAGGATGGTGCGGGCGGCGGCGAGGATGTTGCCTTCGACGTCGTCTTCGCCCTGGGCTGTTTGCGCACCGTGCATCGCGAGGAGGAGGGCGTCGGGGTTGGCTTGGGCGAGGTGGAGGACGAAATCCTTTTTGAGGCGGGCGAAGTCTGGTTTGCGCAGGCGATTGGCGGTGATGGCCCAGGCTGCGCAAACGGGCGCGACTTCGACTGGGGCGGAGTTTAGGATGTCGAGGAATCCTCCCATTTCGGTGAGTTTGCTGGTATGGCGCGAGAGAACGCTGGCACCGAAGACGGGGTTGAAATCCTCATAGGTGGTGGGGACGGGGGAGAAGTTGTTGCTTTCCTGGAGGATGGCGGCGACGGCGATTTTCATAAGACGTTCGGCTGATTGGCGTATGAGCTCATAGACCATGGCGGGATCCTGCCGGTTCGTAATACGGAGGACGCGGCCGCCCTGGACGGCGATGAAGACTGCAACATAGATCGTATTCTGTTTAGCACTACCGGCGTCGTCGCGATCGGTTCGTTAGCCCAATGCATCGTCTAAGCTCACCCTTTCGCTATGGCGACCTCCACTGCCCTTCGAACGGCGACCCATCGCCGTAGAGAGCGATCTAGAAATCCGAGGAGGCGCCGGCGCCTCCGGAATCACCACCCTCAAAGTGGACGTCGGGTGTGGGTGGGGGCGAGTCCGGTGTGTTGATGTGAGGCGATACGAGCCCGGCCGCGGCGACGCCCGCGTCGAGCAACGATTTATCCTTGCCCGAGAGGCGCTGGGCCGTGAACCCGCGGCGAACTCCCCCAGGCCCGTTTTCCAGCCAATGCCGGACGGCGACCGCGATACCGATCAGCAGCGCGCCTAGGATCATCGGGTCCCAGGTGTGCCGATCGCCGCCGAGATAGGACTTGTTTGTGAGTAACGTAAGCAGGGTGACAAGAATCCCGACAGCAAGAACAACTTTGTCCTTCTGGCGGAGACCGCGCGCCAAAACGACGGGCGGGAGGCACCAGATTAAGGCCCAGGTGGACCAATAGAAAGACCGGAGGAAGTCGGTGGTGGTCCGGACGCCGCCCCAGTCCATCCAGAACCCTTTGGGTCCGGAGATTTCTACGTTGCACGCCAAATAGATGCCGAGCCACAGAAGTGCCTCCGCGATGGAGATTCGTTGCTGGAGATAGGTATGACGATGGCGGGGGGCCATGGCAATCACAGCCAAGAGAGCGACGGCAAAGAACGCAGCGACGGCGATATGCTGTTCCGTACGGGATGAGGTCCAGTAGCTTGTGAGCCAGACGGTGAAGATCATCGCCGCAAAAAATGCGTAGGGCAGGCCAAAGCGGTGCCAGATCCAGAGGGAGAAGATGGCACCGGTCAAAGGAACCAGAAATTCGAAGTCGCCTTGGGCGGGCGTACCCGAAGCTGGGTGCAAGGAGACCATCAGTCCGGCGCAAAGTAGACCGACCGAGGAGACGGCGAGGGCTTCCTCAATGCCGAACCGATACAGCGAGGCTTGGGAAATGGCCAGTTCAAACGCGCCGTAGCAAATGACCGCGAAGAGAAGTAAGTATGCGCTGGTTTCTATTGCCGTCGTGTTCCGGAGAAATACGGCGAGGCCAACGGTGGCAGCGACGACGAGGAGGGTGAACACGAACGATACGAGCCGAAGGAAGATATTGGTTCGGCGAAGCTTACAGACAGTTTCCCGCTCCATCAGTTGCCGCTGTTCGGCAGTGATGTAGCCTTCACCGGCCCAGTCCTTGAGCAGGTCGTGAGCGCGGCTGGCCTCTTCGTCGGATTCGCTGTACGCTCTCAAACTTCCCTCCCGAATCGGCGCGCGAGAAAGACCAACAGGACGAGAACTGCCGTCCCGGAGACCATGAAATAGAACAGCAGTTCTGTGCCATTCATTCCGGGCTGGCGAAGGATGCTGGCGCTGATGCCCACATAGCCGTACAGGACGGCATAGGCCACAAAGGGAAATTGCCGTCGCGACAGGCCCCAGGCGAGGGATACGCCACAAGCGGCGAGGAGAGCGAGGGACCAGCCAACGTCGTTGTGCTCCTTGAAGACCCCGGCGAGAAGGGCCCAGAAGAGGACATTGGCGGCGAGATTGAGATAGGTGTTGCAGAAGTGAGGTTTCAGGCCGCGGCGCTCCAGAATGATTCCGGCACCCGCAATGAACAAGCTGTAGACGATGGCGTACTGGCGGTAGGCATCCGTCTGCTGCCCGGGCCAACGGGAGAGGGAGAGGCCGCACCAGGCGGCGAGGGAGGTCAAGGCGAGAGAGAGCACGAAGCGGTTATCAAACCGGTAGGTGAGGAAGAAGAAAAGCCCGGCGGTGGCGAGAAGGTAGAAATTCGATTGGGTGGAGAGCAGTTCGTGGCGGTGTTCGAGATAGGCGAGTTCGACGGACCAGACGAGGCTCCCGAGGTACAGAACGTAGTCGAAGATCAGATTCGGCGAGGGCGTTTCCCGGGGCGACCAGGCGGAGGCTCGGGAGAAGCAGTACCAAAGGCAGGCACCGAACAGGGCTGAGAGGGCGGATAGGATGACGATTTCACCGAGTTGGTCCGACCAAGTGGTGACCGTCCAGCCGAGGCCGAGGATGAACGCCAGGATGCCCAGATAGAGGAGGATATTCAGCTCGAGGAAGAGCGAAAACGGCTCCCCGCGCAAGTGCCCGGCGAGCAGAGCGTGTTGTGCGGGCGAGAGGGTGCCGCGTTCTCTCCATTGATCCAACCGGGTGAGTATGGTCATGAAGTATTGAGGGAGATTAGCTGAGCTTACACGACTATGCGTGGGGATGGGGGGCTAAAGTGATAGGATCGAGCGGTTGCGTGGTTGTGGTGGATGCCGGAACGTTCCGATTTTGGAGGTCCGTATGAAGACTTTGTTTGCTTTAGGCTTGTCGGTCTTTGCCCTGTACGGCCAGATGAGCAGCGCCACGCTGAGCGGGGTGGTGTCGGACCCGAGTACGGCCGCCGTGCCGGGTGCGTCGGTGACCGCGACTCACCTGGACACGATGCGCGAGTTTACGGCGGAGACGCAAACGTCGGGACGGTACGTGTTTCTGACTCTGCCGGTGGGTAAGTATGCGGTGGGGGTGAAGGCGAATGGATTCAAGACGCTGCGGCGGGTGGTGGAACTGACGGTGAATCAGTCGGCCAATCTGAATTTGACGCTGGAAATTGGGCAGGTTTCCGAGGTCGTCGATGTCACAGCCGAGGCTCCGCTCGTGAACGCTACAAACGCCACCGTGGGCACGGTGATTGAGCAGCGTGCGATTGCCGACTTGCCACTGAACGGGCGCAACTTTACGCAATTGATTTCACTGACGCCGGGCGTTTCGACGATTGACACATCGCAGTCCGGGGCTGGTCCTTCGATTCAAGGGCAGCGGAATAGGGACAATTCGTATGTCGCCGATGGGGTTTCGATTTCGCGGTTGAGCTTTGGCAACGTGGTGCTGAATCCGCCAGTGGATGCGATTCAGGAGTTTCGGGTGCAG
>JBKJLJ010000024.1:0-5941 GCA_046597015.1 Bryobacteraceae bacterium | reverse complement strand
TTCGGCAGTTTCCGAACTGGCGGTTTGCGTTGCTGGCCACGTTAGCCCATTACGTTTACGGCCGGGCGTTTTTGGAAACGGGTAGCGTGCGTGCCGCCATGGTGTGCCATGCGCTGGTGGTGGTTACTTGGCGGGTTTTGCTAAGTTGAGGATGGAATCGTAGAGGTGGCGACGGAGGCCGGGTTGGGGATCGCGAGCGATGGCGACCATGGCAGCGGCGACGTCTCGAGCGCGCACGGCTCGATACTTGCGTAACGGGCCGAGCAGTAGAAACGGCAGGGCTTGGAGGGCGAGTTTGCTGATCCATTCCGCGAGGCGGAACTCCCCGCGGGGGCCGAGGAGGACGCTGGGTTGGAAGATGTCCACGGCGGGATAGCCGAGAGCGGCGAGATCGCGTTCCAGTTCGCCTTTCACGCGGAGGTAGGTATTGGGCGAGGCGGGGTCGGCACCGACCGAAGAGACGAGGGCAAAGTGATGGGCGCCACGGGCTTTGGCCCAGCGGGCGATGCGGAGGGGCAGTTCGTAGTCGACGCGGCGAAAGGCTTCTGGCGAGCCGGCGGTCTTGATGGTGGTGCCCAAAGCGCAGAAGACCGTTCCGAGCGGAGGCGTTTCGATCGATTCGAGATCGGCGAAATCAGTAACTCGTTCGATGAGTTTGGGATGGCTGCGGCCGGAGGAGCGGCGGAGGAAGGCAATGACTTTTGCGGGGCTCGGGGCGTCGAGAAGGAGGTTCAACGTGGCGGTACCGATGAGGCCGGTGGCCCCGACAACAAGAGCGGCTCTTTCCTCAGACGGCATTATTTGCTATGGTAACGTGCCATGAGACTCCTTGCGTTGCTTCTTTGTCTAACGCCCTTATGGGCAGAGAAAACTCGCCTTCCAGGCGGTGCTGTGCTGCCACACGAGGCCTATATCCATACGATCAGCGAAAAGGATTCGCCGGTGGAGCAGGTCTACATCAAGTCGAAAGATGGCCTGTATGTCGCGGCGGCGATGCGGCGGCCGAAGGGCCCGGGGCCGTTTCCGGTGCTGGTGCATTTTCATGGCGCGCCGGGGGGGCGGGGGATGGAGAAGCTGGTGACGTGGGTGCGAGGGGATACGGGCGGACCAATGTGGGAGCGGTTTTTGAAAGAGGGCTATGTGGTGGTAGTGGCCGACTACCGGAATCCGATGCCGATGATGGCCAGCGTGGGGGAGGCAAAAGGCGCTACCTACGTGGACGATGGGATGGCGGTAATCGACTGGCTGCGCGAGCAAAAGTATGTGAATCCAGAGCGGATCAGCGTTTACGGAGTGAGCTTAGGCGGGAACTTAGTGGCGCACTTGATGGGTCGGACGAAGTTACACGCGGCGGTATTGGGGGCGCCGGCGGTCTTGGAGTATCTGGGGGTGGAAGGTTGGAAGCCGGGTTCGCAGGAATGGAAGGTGAATGAGGCGGTGGCCAAGAAGAACATAGCCGCGATTCAGTGCCCGGTGTTGTTAATGGTGGGTACGAAGGACCAGTTGATTGCCGTAGATGAACCGTTCCACGACTTAGCCGTGGCGGGAGGGAAGGCCGTGACGATGCTCATTTATGAAAACGGTTATCACGACTTTGTGATGGGCCCACAAGGGCATGCTGGAAGGGCGGAGCCGTTGCTGGATGCGACGCTGGCGGCGCTGGAGCGAACGGTCGCGTTTGTAAAGAATCCGGCGGCAAAATAAACTTTTTCGTTTTCCGGTTCGTCATCTTGGAGACAGTGATCTGGACAGTACTTCTCCTTTTGGTTTCGATATCTTCTGCCTTTGCTACGGCTGAGCCGCTTTGTCCCGGCGGCGCGGCCGTAGCTCATTTTCGATTGCAGGTGCAGCGACCGGGTGAGAGCCGCTGGCTGGCGTTGGAGACCCTGAACGGGCTGAAGAAAGACGACACGGTAAGCTACGTGCCGAGCGATCCATTGCCGGGCGAAGACCAGAGCAAGGCGGAGGTGGTACTCCTCGTGGCCCCGCAGGAGGGGCAGGCGTTGCTCGTGCTGGATCGGAAACCCGCACTGGGGCGGCAACAGTGGAAGATGCCGGTGGATGTAGCCGTGGTGGCGTTCGCGTACGGCCCGAACGGTTGGCGTGGGGATCGGCTGGAGACGATGCTGCGCCGGGATCCGGAGATGTTGACCCAGTTGGCGGTTTACGGCGCGCGGACGACTCAGGTGGAGGAGTTAGTCGACGCGATGTCGCGGCGGGACCCGCAGAATATGGAAGCGGGGCTGCGCGGCTTGGCAACCGGTGGCGCCGGCGGAGCGCGGTTGGACCGGAACGCGACGGTCGACCAGCAGACCTTAACGATGCTGCGAACGCTGAACCCAGCGCTGGCTACTTATGATCCTTTAGCGGCGGAGCCGAAGGTGCGTTGGCAGCAAACGGCGGGGTTAGCGGCGGCGGTGGCGGGGTTGTTTTTGGGGAACACGGTGGCGGTGGCGGGGACGAGCGCAACCTTGTTTTTGAACTTGCGGACGGTGGCGTTTCCGCGGACGGAGTTTCGGTCGGCCATGCGACGGGAAGGGGCGTTGTGCGGTAAGCCGGGGGCGGGCAGTGGGGTGCGTTTCGCCTATCTGTGGGCGCGTCGGCTGCCGAGCGGGGCCGCGCCGGCGCTGGCGATGGCGGAGGCGGGGCATTGGGCCGAAGGGATGCCGGGGACGGTGGCTTTTACGACGGGAACGGAAGCGCTGGGACAGGTGCAGAAGTGGCGGTGGATAGCTGCTGACGGTTCGACGGTGCCCGTGAACGGGGCGGTCCGAGAGGGAGCGCTGCACGTGACGAAACCGCCTGTGCCGGGGACCTATGCGTTAGCGGGCGACTGGGATTGGCAGCCGATGCAGGCAGCGGGATCGGTAACGGTGTACGCATGGCCGCAGTGGGCGACGATGGGACTGGATGCGGCTTCGGCGGATGCATTACAGGCGGGGAAGGGACGGGTTCGTCTCCGGATGACCGGGGCGGACTTTCAGTTCGTGACGCGAGTTGAGATGGAATCGATGACGGATCGGCTGGCGGATACGGTGGTGGCGCGGTTTGTCCCGGGCAAGGGGCCGGTGCGGGAGTTCGAGATGGAGATCGACACGGATCGTTTGCGGGAAGGAGCCCATAAGATTTTGATGACGAGGGCGGACGGGGCTAAGCACGGCTTTGCCGCGATGGTGCATGGGGAGTTGCCCGAGATTAAGGGCCTTCCCTTAGTGGTCCGGCAGGACGGGAAACCGCAACGGCTCCAGTTGAGCGGGGAGAGGCTGGGGCAGATTGAGCGGTTAACGATAGCGGGGGGCTCGGTCGAATGGACACGGGCGCAGCGGGAACTATTGGTGCAACTGAATCCGGAGGTCGCGCTGGGCGCGGAGAGAGAGTTAATTGCCTGGGTGGGAGGGCGCAATCTGCCACTGCGATTGCCGAAGGCGGTTCGGGTTCTGCCGGCGGCGGTCAGCGTTGTATCGGTGCAGCGGGCTGCGCGGGAGCCAGGGTCAGTGGAGTTGCTGGATTCCGAGGTGGAGGAAGCGGCGCCAATTAGCGTTGCGGTTCGACTGAGCGGACCGTTGCCAAAGGACCATTTACCAACCGTGCGCTGCGGGACGATGGAGCGAGCCGAGCGTACAGGGCCTGCGGAGTGGTTTCTGGTGTTGAAGCCCGAGTCTAAGCCAGGATGTGTAGTGGCCGTGGAGATGGAGCCAGGCGGAGCCGACGTGGCGTTGGGGAAGGTGATCCGGAGGCCGGAATTGGCCGGATTCGTGTTGACAGCGGAGCCAGCGGGTCCGGGCCGATTCTGGGGAGAACTGACGGGAAAGTATCTGGACCGCATCGAGCGAGTGGGTTGGAACGGGGAAGACGGTGTAACGGTAGCAGAGTTGCCGACCGCCGGGGGGCAGAAGCTGCGGATCGCGGTGCCGTGGCCTGCGCCGGCCCCGCACGCGCCGCTGTACGTTTGGCTCCGCGGCGAAGCGAGCGGACGGCGCACGAACGCGAAGTTCTAAGCGTGTTTAGCTTCGAAGGCTAAGGCCAGAAAGGCCTTGGGTTGGAATTCGATCCGGAGCGGCAAAGGGTTATCCGAGCCCTTTTCGAACCAGATGCGGAACTTGCTGCCGCGGGAGCCACGGAGTTCTTGCAGCTTCCCGTGGACCGCGATGATGCGTTCCGGGAAGCGTGTGAGGCCGCGTTCAGCCAAGCGCTTGGCAATTTTTTCGTCTGACCGCTTCTCGGCGGTGAGTTTGTGCTCGCTGCCACCGTAGACGAACGTACATTCTGTTTTTTCGGCCGGATCGCGGATGGTCTGCATCATCGCCGATAGGAACGAACGGGTAGCGCTACGGGCATGCAGCACTACCTCTTTCCCCTTGGGGGCGGCTTGGCGGATCATCTGTTCGGCAAACGGGTAGAGCTCTTCGAACCGGGTCCAATTCCAGGAGGCCGGCGTCTCGAAACGGACCGACCGCGAGCGAGCGGCACCCGAGTGGATCTCCCCTTCGATACCCTGGTATTGAAGCGTTTCGCCGCCTTTTTCAAGCGCGCTCTTGGCTTGGGCGAAACTTTCCTCTTCCGAGGCGGTCATGAAGCCGGTATAGATGCTCTCGGCGGGCCCCACGCCACCGGTGGTAACGGTTTCCTGGATAAACCCGAGGCGATTGAGCCCCCGGGCGCGGTCCGGGTCGGAGCCGGCAGCGAACTGCAGCGATTCGATGGATTGGCCGGCATCGTTCTGCAAACGGGCGGCGGCGAAGCCTCCACCCACCCCTTCCCGGGTATAAATCGGCAGGGAGAAAAGCAGGATGACCGCATCAGCCCGGTAGTCGCGACGCAGGAGCGGTTTCATGGCGAAAACGGCGGGCAGGGGGGAGGTTAAAGCAGCAAGAGTCTGCAGAAACACCCGACGGTTAAAGGAGGGACGTTTAAAAAGCATATGCGTCGATCAATAGCCAAATCGGCACTTTAGTACTAAAACTTGAGGGTATCTGTGTGGGGCAGCAGGTAGGGCGGAATTCTGCTTAACGGAGACGCACCAGGAGAGGCGGCGGTTTCTCGAATTTGGATTAGATTCTTTATTGTCAGGGGTTTAGCGGAGGTAAGTCAACTCAGCGGGCGCTTAATGCGCGTTCTTTTACAGCGTCAGCGTCGGCGTCGGCGATTTGATTCAAGGCGCGGAATGCCGCGGCGCGGTTATGGTACGCGTTGGCATAGTTGGGGTTAAGGCGAATGGCGGAGTTGAAATCGGGGAGGGATTGCTTGTATTGGCCTAGACGGAGACGAGCATACCCGCGACCATTCAACGCCAGAGGAAAGTTGGGACGGAGTTCAATCGCGCGGTCGAATTCGACGATCGCCGCCGCGAACTTGCTGGCTTGCACGAGCGCTCGGGCGCGGTTGTGAGCTTCATCGGCGGTGGCGGCGACAGTTGGAGCGGTTGGGATGGGGCGAGGGGCCTTGGGCGCGGGTGGGGCGATGGCGACCACCGGGGGCGGCGTTGGTTCCGGTGGCTTCGCCGGGGGAGGTTCGGGAGCAGAGGGAGGAGGTGGAGCAGGCGCAGAGGGCGGGGGGGTGGCTACTGCCTGGGTCGGGAGTAATTTCTCGCGGGTACGTTCCAGGATGCCGCGGATTTCGGCGTTTTCGGGGTCGAGCGAAAGGGCTTGGCGAAGGTCGGATTGTGCCTTGCTGAACTCGCCAATCAGATAGTACGCGCTGCCTCGGGCCAGCCAAGCCTCGGGTAGGAGCGGGGCCAGTTCGATGGCCTTAGAGCGATCAGCAATTCCTTCGGCATGGCGGTCGAGCAGATGATAGGATCCGCCCCGAGCGATGTAAGCGCGGGGGTTGTCGGGTTTTAGGCGGATGGCTTCGTTCCTGTCTTTGAGCGCCTCTTCGAGTCGTCCCAGTTGAACCAGCGCGCCGGATCGAGCCATGCGCAAGTTGACGTCGTTGGGCGAGA